>JBKDJY010000072.1:0-43285 GCA_046345275.1 Bacteroidota bacterium | reverse complement strand
AACAGTCAGCAACTGACAAATTTATTGAATGGAAAAACAAAGTATTGGAATTGAATATAAAAGAATTTAATAGCGTTGTTAATTCTATTGAGCATCATTATGACAACATTATGAACTTTTTTAATAATAGAATTACGAACGCAAATGCAGAATCTTTTAACTCAAAAATAAAAAACTTTAGAGCTAATTTAAGAGGTGTTACAGATATTAAATTCTTCCTTTTTAGGCTATATAAATTATTTGCTTAAAAGGCTTATCCCCAACTTTTATCCTTGACCCAAAATATGGTCTTTAAAATGATTGATACTTTCCTAACTAAGAAAAAATTTAAAGACTTCTTTGCTAAAAATATTGCTGCTCTGTAAAGCAGAAAAGCCCCGATTTTCGGGGCTTTTGATTTATTCTTTTAATTTAAGTTCTCGGGATATGCCTAACTCCTCACGCTTCTGTAAATATTCTTGCTTTTGAAAAGGGCCATAAACATTAGAATACTTGGCAAGCTGTGTTAATGTATCTAAACTATATTCCCCTTTTTCTATTTTATTGATTATCCAATATTGACGAAAGGTACTCTTTTCAAAAAGTTTATCTCTTTTTTTTAAATTATATTCAAGATTGTTATAAGTATTTTTTAAAATTAAGTCAACTGGCTTTTGCTCTGCAATTATATAAGTTGAGTCAACACTATAGTCTATAACGTGAGCAAAAATAACGATGTTGTTTTGAGAATCCTGAATATCGAAATAACTATTTGCATCATAATCTAATTTATACCCTTTTCCCAAATCAAGGGGGTATTTGGAATTACACGAAAACAAAATCATAATTAATAATATATTTAGAACTGCTTTTTTCATAACTATTTATTTTGGTATTGTTACAGTTCCGTTGAAGTTAATCATAAAAGACCCGCCAAATCCTGTGACATCTCTAAGTATGCTAAAGGGAGTTATAGGTATGGTATAGAATTGACCAAAAACAGCACCTCCAACAAAGGTTCCTGCATTTCTTCCAAAAGAAGCGTTAGATTGGTAGTCGAAATCAAATCTATTGCTTGTAATAGAGAATTGATTATTTCCCCCACCTCGTCCTCGTTTGTAACGAGGACGTTTAAAAAAAGCGTTTGTAACGCTAAAATTAAACATTTGAAAAAAATACGGATGCTGCTGGTTTGCAATTTTATACTTATCTCCGCTCATCAAAACAAATATAATGATTTGTTGTGCGCGTTAAAAACGCACTTCTAAAACATCCTCGTTACAAACGAGGACGAGAGGGGGATTATTTATAAAGTAAAAGCCCCTTTCGGGGCTTTTCTGTTTATTTTAAATCTTCTATCTCTTTCGTAAATGTTACTTCATCAGGTATATTCAACTCTTTCCGCTTTTCATTGAACTGCTCTAAAGTAAGTGCCCCAATTACGCCTTTTTCAGGAGAGTAATTGAACTCCTTATATATTGGAACTATGTAATAGTTGGTAATTGCTCTATTATTAGAGGGATGCTGTTTCAGAATAATGTACTTGTCATCATACCCTGCTGCAAAAACAGTTTCCCCAACTACGTCCACAAAAGAAGAGTTGTCATCATTCACGCTATAACCTAAACTCATATTTTCTCGTGCATCAACAGCAACAAAGTAATAACGTTCAGTGAGATGCTCATTCTTCAAACCATTGCAGCTAAAAAGTGAAGCAGCAGTAAACAATCCATAAATATATTTTATACTATTTTTCATATTTTATTTTCTAACAGGTTCACTCCAGATATATGTTTGATTCATATTTCCACCAGGTCCCCAAGATGAACGTTGCCAAGAAGGACCTAAATCATAAAGAAATGAATTCATACTCGTTTGATTTGTGAGTACAAACCATAATGTGTTCCCGCTAAAATTATACACATTAATTCTATATGTACCAACAAATTGTTCTATTGGGTCTAGGCCAGCATTCCACAAACCTGACAGCCCAAACGAACCTTTATACCCCGTCACAGATGTGTTCGCTAAACTTTTAGCTCCACTGTATTTGTTATAATAAAAATTACGAGCTTCGTTAACCCTATTTGCATTCATAAATGCTTTAGCAACATTATCATTTACAAATGTTCTATTATCCGAACCTGTCCCTAAAGCCCAACGTGTAAGCATTAGCACATTTTTTAGACGGGCTTTCCTGATTTTGTAAGGGCTTTACAAAAAAATTAATTTGACTTTGATATGTGCTTGTTCTCGTGTTCAACACAAAAATTTTTCAGGGCTTTTACAGGTCGCTAAGGTAATATTTTCTATGTGTTTATTTCTATGTTTTTGGATGATTTTTAGGAAGCGGTAAAGGGCTGCTGATGTTCTGTTTTTCCCAACGCACAAAAAAGCACAGCGTATAATTTTGGCTTGGCGTCATGCTTGGTGATTGGGTTTATAAAGTGTTTACGTTTCATTATCCGCACGAACGCCAAGCCAGCGGCACATTATACGCAATGCTTGCCGACACTCAAAAAAAACAGAACATCATCAGCCCTTTGATTTTGTTTAATAAAAAGACTAACGCCCTTCGGTTGTTTCATTTTTAAAGCTGATGCAAAAGCCCTGCACACATTGCCAACGCTTCCTTTTACATCATCTTTAAAAACGTTTATTTCTGTTCGCTTAGTTAGGCGGTAAAAAACATAGCTCGATTTTTATTGATAGATAAAAAAGGCTTTAGCGTTGGATTGTGCGTTTTATCTATCAATAAAAATGAGCATCCAAAGGGGTTTGGGGCATTGGAAGATTGCCCCAATAAAAAAAAGGCGAAGCACCTTGCTGCCGCAGGCTTGTGCCTTTGACTGACTGGAAGGAGATGCACACTACTCAAAAAAAATTGCTTGGGCTTTTGGTGGCTATTTCGCATAAGGTGCCGCTGGCTTGGCGAAGTGCAGGTTTTAGAAGCACTCAACTTTCAAGCTACCACAAAACTTTTTTAGATGCACTTACTTTGATGTAACGATATCGCCCTGCATTTTGCCAAGCCAAACTTATGCGATGTAGCTTCCGACTGTTTTTATGGCGTATGTTTTTGTTTTGTGCGGTTGGTGCAGCTCTTTGATTTTTGCTTTTATCCGCTAAAAAAATAATTCAACTCTAAAGCAAAAAGCAATGTGCTGCAAGTGCGGTGGGTACAAAAACTATGACAGAAAAACAGTCGGCACCATAAAGCCCAAGCAATTTTTTTTACCGCTTCTTTTTCGTTGTTAATCGTTTCTCCATTTCTACTGCTACTCTTTCCCTTGCTATTTCTTCTTTTAGCTCCTTTTCCGTTGGCAGGTAGGTTTTGTATTTGGATGCAAAAATTTGTTTGCTATCGTTCAATAAGCTGTATTTGGCAACTGTTTTATTCTTCTCTGCACACAGTATTAAACCTATGGTTGGGTTATCGTTTTCTTGTCGGATGGTATCTTCAAAAATCCTCACATACATATCCATTTGCCCAACGTCTTGATGGGTCAGCTTTCCAGTTTTTAAATCAATCAGTAAAAAGCATTTCAGGATATAGTTGTAAAAAACCAAGTCAATAAAAAAGTGGTCGCCTTCTAAACTCACTCGCTGTTGCCTTGCCACAAAAGAAAAGCCTTTGCCTAGTTCCAGTAAAAACTCCTGCAATTTGTCAATGATGGCTTGTTCAAGTTCCTGCTCGTAAAATTTGGTATTGGATTTCAGGTCTAAAAAGTCAAGTACATACGGATCTTTGATGATGTCTTTTGCTTGCATCACTTCCTTTTTCTCTTCTGCTTCTGCCTTTACTAATTGCTTTGCTTCTTTCTGTTTGGTCATTACCATGCGTTCAAAATACAAGCTGTTTACTTGTCTTTCCAAGGTTCTTGTACTCCAGTTGCATTCAATAGCTTCTTGCATATAAAAGGCTCTTGCATCCGCTCTTTCCACCTTTAAAAGTAGCCTGTAATGTGTCCAACTTAATTCTCCACGCAGTGCGTGGAGTTTTTCAAACGTGCTGTAAAATTGCCTCATGTACCACAGATTACTGCTATTAAATCCTTTGCCATATTCAGCACTTAACTTTTCTGCAAGTTTACCTATCAACTCTTTTCCGTATTCAGCTCTTTGTTTTCCGCTTTGCTTGTTTTCTACTATTAGTTTTCCAATGTGCCAATAGGTTTGAACCATCGCAAAATTAACGGCTCGGTAAGCGTTGTTTTTCCCTTCTTCTATGATGCGCTTTATGTCGCTGTAAAGTTTTTCTATGCTGATTGTTGGTGTATTCTTCTTTGCCATTTCTTCTTGTTTGATTTCTCCAACCATTGGTTGGATTTATTTACAAATTTACTATTTAAAACCCTTTATCCTATCGGGTGGAACTGTTCTATATCAGCCTGTAAATCTTCCATGTTATTGGCTAAATAACCCTCTGTACTGCTTACATATCGGTGCCCTGCCATGTATTGAACTTGCCTAAGATTGTACTGTTTTAACCAGTGTGTAATTACCGATGTTCTGACCTGTTTAAAGTTGATAAACTTTTTATTTGTCTTGCGGATTTCCTGGCTTAATCGTTTCCAGATATGTATTCCGTCATTGTCTGTAATGGTTTTCTTTCCTGCTGCTGGCGTGGGTAAAAAGTAAAGTTCTGTTTTGTTTGGATTGAGTTTTTGCAGTTCATTTCTAACGGTCAACTGATATTCCATCAGTTCCATTATTTGGTGTGGCTTGAGTTCTAAGGTTCGTTCATTGCTCTTTCTTGTTCCCACAATAAATATGTTTCCTTCCTTTAGTTTCACATCTTTTAAAGTCAATCGGTTTACTTCATCAGTGCTTAAAGCTTGATAAATCATAAGCGATAAAATGGCTTTGTTTCTGCTTCTTGACAACTTGTAATTTCCGAACCAATTACACTTTGATTTCTTATATTCATCGGTTGGTATTTCGTAGCTGTGGTAAATGCTTTCAAGTTCCTGTTTGGTAAAGGTTGGGTAAAGTGTTCTGCTTTTTGTGCCTCTTATTTTGATGTGTTTGGCGGGATTATCTTCTCTGTGCTGAGCCTGTATTTGCCAGTCAAAAAAATGCTTTAATATATTCAGGTTGATGTTTCTTGTTTTGCTTTGCTGTCCTTTGTTTTGTAGGTGTTTCAGATAGCTCATTATTTCTGTACTGGTGCAGTTTTCAACTTCTATGTTTTGTATATCGCACCAAACAATAAACTCCATCATTTCAGTATTGTAACATTTTATCGTTGCCTTACTTAAATCTTTGGACTGTAAATATTTTTCAAAGCTGTTCATTATTCCTTTTCAATTAGGTGCGTGTAAATCTGTGTGCTTTCTAAACTGTTATGTCCTAAAAACTTTGCGATTTTTTCTAAACTCATTCCTGCCTGTAAAAGGTGCGTTGCTATTGAGTGCCTGAGTGAGTGTAAGCCAATGTTTTTTTGTTGCAGTTCTATGTTATCGCTTTGTAATTGCAGTAATTTTAATCGTGTGTAAAGTGTTCCGCCTGTCATTGGTTCACCGTGTATATTGATAAATAAACGATGTTCTTTTTTGGTCTTTATTATTTGGCTTCTGTAATCATAAATCCATTCTTGTAAATAATTTGCATTCGTTTTATTGAGCGGTACTAATCTTTCTTTATAATTCTTTCCTTTTTTTACGTGCAGTATTCTTGTATCAAAATTTATATCGTCAATGCTTACGTTTGCCCCTTCATTTCTTCGTAGTCCGCAACTGTAAAAGATTGTCAATAGTGCTTTATCCCTGCTTTGTATGATTTGTTCTTTTTCGGTGTTGGGTTCTTTGCTTGTCAGTTCAAACAGTTCTTTTATTTCGGCTTGTGTGAGTATGGTTATTTCTTTCCGGTGCAGCTTTTCAAGTCTTATTCCCAATGCTGGCACATTTTGCACTCCTTTGTGATTTAAGAACTCTAAAAACTTTTCTATCGCTTGTAAATGTTTGTTGATGTAGTTGTTTGATAAACCACCGCCCCGCCTTTCATTGGCTCTTGTGCTGATGTATTCGTGATAGGATTTTATATTTTTCTGCTGTAAACTGTTGATGTGATTTACTTGGTTCTTTTCAAGATGGTGTAAAAATTCTCTGATGATTAAAGGCATTCCGTTTACTGTTCCACTTCCATAACCCAACACGTCCAACCATTCTTTAAATGCAGTTTCTAAGTACTGATAGCTTTGATTTTTGAGTGTTATTTTTTGCATCCCTTCACCTTTTTAAAAGTTGCTTCGTTCTTGTTAAGTGCTTTACTGTTAAGGCTTACAATGCGAAGTGTTTTAATTTCGTATTCTTTTCGCATTCGCATTATTTTACTTTTTCTTTTTATATGCCTTGTTTACTTTCTCCATTACCTTTTTAATATGCTCCTCAATGCTTTGCTGTAAAGCCTTTTCACTTGTTCCGCTTAATATTTCGTATTCATAACCTAATCTTTGTTTACCGCCTGTAATGTGTAAATAGCCGTATTCTAAAAGCTCTTTCAAGTATTGTTGTATGCTTCTTGGTGTGAGTTTTATATGCCCTCTGATGTCGCTTACTTTGAACTTTTGCAACTCGTTTTTTTCGGTTATTTCTTTTAGCTTTTCATAAAAATCTCTTACTGCTCCGTTGAGTTCATCACTTCGTCTGAACAATACATTTTTAAGATATTTAAAGCCGTTTTCTATATCGTTGGGATGTGTTTCTATTTGTACTTCGCCTGTTTCCTTATCTGCTGTTTGTTCACGTTGGTATTGATGATAAAAAGTAATTGCTTCTATCACGTTTAAAAGTATCGGTAAGGCTCTGCGTTTTTTCGGGAAGCTCTCGGGTAAATCTATGAGCGGTGCAAAAGGATTGATTACTTTGATTGGCTCTAATGCCTTTTGCATCTGTTGTAATTTCACTTGTATTTGTTGCTCTCTGTAAATGTCCACAAGTCCAGCCCTGTGCTGTTTCTGATAGTTCATTACTTTTTCGTCCTGCTCTTTGCTATCGTTCAAGTAAATCATTATTGAGCGGTTGGCGTTATCTTCATAAATACTTTCTTTCGTTGTACAAGCTATTACACAAACAGGCCCTTCAACTATTAATGTGATGGTTTGCAATTTTCCGTCCCTGCCTTTTTGTGTAATGGTTTTGCTTATCCGTTTTTTACTTTGTAATTCTCGTATCGGGAAGAGTACGCCTAATGCTCCTTCTAAATCTTCTATCAAAAATATTTTGTTTCTTATCTCTTCTTTTTTGTAGTAGTAAAATGCGTTGCTTGTAAATTGGGTGTGTTCTTTTTTATCTTCATCGGGTATGCACAAAGCCACTCTTTCCATTAAATAACTTTTTCCTGTTCCGCTTCTTGCCAAACATATTACGCTGATTGGGTCGGGTGTTTTTCGGCTTGTCATGGCAAGCAATAATATCAATGCGTTTTCTGCTTCGCCTTGTATGCCGCTTGCTGCAAGGTCTTGTATAGTTTGCTCTAATAAATTTTCGTGTTTCAGATTTTCAATAGCGGTTTGCTTTTCTTTTTCTGTGAGTGGTTTTACTGGCTGTGCGTTTTCATTATTTTGTTCTTTGATTTTTTCAAGCCTGTAATTTTCTAAAGCCTGTGTAAGCTCTGCCAATGTTCCTGCTGTTACACTTGTTCCAACTTCCAAGCGTTCCGCTATTTTTCTAATGAACTTCTCCAACTGTGTATCGTTGTATAAATCTAAGTTGTGGCGAAGCGGTGGTATTTCGCTTTCGTTTAAACTCACTTTTAGCGTTACTCTCATTCGGTCTAAGCCTTCTAATCTCACGCCTCCCAGTACTTCAATGGTTAATATGCTGTTCTCGTAAATGAGTTGGTCGGGGTTGCTTGTGTTAAACTGTGCCATATTTATTATTTGCTTTTCGAGTACTTTCGGTTAAACTTTTCAAGTACATTGCAAATATAAATAAAATGTATTCATAAATACACTACGATAAACTATAAAAGTCTTTTAGGCTTAAAAATGTACTTTAATGTTTACATTTGTGCTATGGCTAAAAAGAGAACCGAAGCCGAGATTATAGGCGACAACATCCGTAGAATAAGAGAAGATAAACACCTTTCACAAAAAGAGTTGGCAGCTACTATTGAAGTAGCCCCGACACAATACAGCCGTGTGGAAACAGGTAAAGTAATGCCCGCTTTAAAAACCCTTATAAAAATTGCTAAAGTGTTGGATGTGCCTTTGGATGCTTTGGTTAATGATAGTGCCGCTCCCGTTCAGGAAGTAACTATAAAGGACAAAACCCTGATTGATAAAGTGCGGTTGATTGATGAACTACCCGAACAGGAAAAAAATATGATTTTACAGGTTATTGATTTAGCCCTCTCTAAAAAGAAGTTCAAAGATTTGGTGCAACAGATTGGATAAAGTAAAAGCCCCGATTATTTCGGGGCTTTTACTTTTTTTTCATTTTTTGATTTTATTAGTTAGGTGTCCATACTTTTTTAAGATTAACCTTGTAATCAGGGTATAGACTATCGCTACTTTTTACTGTAATACTATCTGTGTTAAAATCTAATTTTGATAACATTATAGTATCACTTCCAGAGTTGTTATTATACCAATCTGTTAGATAAAAAATATTAGAGTTTTTATCCCTTATTATGCTTTTGTCTCTTCCAGTTGGCAAATCATGTACTTCATACTCTTCAATGTTTAAACTATCGTTCTTGAATGAATATGGTATAGAATCAAATTCAACACTATAATCTCTGTTTCTTTCACGGAATATTTCGTGTTGTTTTCCATTCGATAAGAAATACAATACAAACTCAAATGAATTTTCTGAAGTATTAATAGTTGAGCTATCTATGGCTACAAATGTAGTATCAGAGATTGTTTGACCCTCCTTATTTGAAAATTTGTTGCTATTACTACAAGCCAACAGACAACAAAGTGAGAATATGCCTAAAAATAATTTCATAGCAGTGCTTATTTCTTTTCAGTTGGAGTAAAATCTTTCATAGGAGTTTCCTTTCCCCCCTTATTCAAAGGCTCCATCTTAGTTGCATTTCCCTCCTTATCAACCTTAATTACACCTACACCTCCTTTTCTAATTGTTGCTTCATCTGAATTTGCAGGATAAAATTTCGTATCAAGTACTTCATTCGGATCAAGCCTGCCTTTAAGACCCTTTCCTGGGTCTGCTTCGTCTCTATATTCAAAGTGCAAGTGTTCATTTGCTCCCGTCATTCCTTTAGCATTTCCTGTCGTTCCTGTTTTACCAATAACATCCCCTTCGTTTAATTTTGTAGGATTTCCGTTTTTATCTTTTAAGGTAACATTGATTTCTGACAAATGTGAATATTGAGCATAAGTAACATCTCCATTCTCATTAGTTATCTTAATTGTTATTTGCTTGCCGTAATCTGCTTTTTCATCATGCACTATTTTATACACTTCTGCATCTTTAACAGCCATAACAGGAGTACCCGATTTAGCATATAAATCAAACCCTTGATGAACTCTGTTAATTTGTCCACCTGTTTTTTTATCAATAGCCGTCCTCACAACACCCTGTGTATTATTCGCACTATTTTGCCTTATCTGCATTTTAGCCAACGGATCCCCTTCTCCATTTACATCAATAAAGAAAATCGGATTATTTCTAATATAGGCGTAGCTACTTTGCCAAGGATAGACTTTGAATAATGGATCTGGTGTTAAAAAGCGTCCCAGCCTTGGGTCATAAACTCTGGCTCCGAAGTCTAAAGAGTTTCCGCTTCCTTTTACTTCATCATCCTTTTCCTTACCGTTAAACCCGTAACGGTATGCGCCTGTGCAACTTTTTTCAGTACTCGCATATTTTCTATACACAACTTTTAAAGTCATGTAATCCTTTCTATATGCAAGTTTTAGGCAACCCATTTTATTTTTATTTGTAGTTCAAAGATAAAATTTTATTGCTTTAAGCTTCAACATTTTTTCTTTCAATTGAAAAAAAAAGCGGTCAAGGATTAAAAAATGGTTTGGGCTTCACGCAAAAAGCACAGCGTATAAGTGCCGCTAAAACGCCATTTTTATGCTGAGCGATAGTCGAAGTAAAAACGAGCGCTTAGCTATTCTCTTATTCGCAATGCTTGCCGACATTCAAACCCATTTTTTAATCCTTGTTTTTGTTTGATTCCTTCCGCCTCCTTGCAGTCGTTGGAGCATTTTAAAAAATAATATCAAAAATGCTTACGCTCTTACCTTTTTATTTTTGATATTATTTTTTAAAACGTGTTGTTGCTGCGCTTAGAGAGAAGCAACACGGCTCGATTTTTATTGATAGATAAAAAAGGCTTTAACGTTGGATTGTGCGTTTTATCTATCAATAAAAATGAGCATCCAAAGGGGTTTGGGGCATTGGAAGATTGCCCCAATAAAAAAAATGCGAAGCACCTGCTGCCAGCAGGCTATACACTTGCTTGACCGAAGGGAGGTGTACAATCAAAACAAAAAATAAATCTTTTATCTGTTTTGGATTCCGTTCTTCGGGTGGGTGGGTGGCTTTTTTCACACGGCTGCGGAAGCAAGGCAAAAGGGGCGGATGCTTGCATAAGGGATAGCTTGACTTGCTTACGCTTTATGGTGTTGGCTATTTAATATAATGTGACTTATGTGAGCTTTTGCGCAGGCGTGCTAACAAGGGATAGGGGAAGTGAGCATAAGAACACATTATGTTAATTAGCTTCTGGCAGTTTTTTTGGCGTGGTTTTTTGTTCTGGCTTGGTTTAGCTTATTGAGCCTTGGAATGCAGCCTGCCGGAATGAAAGGGGCAATGTGCTAAAGTGCGGTAGGTACAAAAACCATGACAATAAAAACTGACTGCAACACCATAGGGGCATTGTTTGGGGTTTGTGTGGAGGAAATGCCCCGAGCCGTGTCTGTGCGTTGGAGGGTGGGTTATTATTTCCCAAACAGATAAAAGATTTGTTTTTTTACCGCTTCCCTTCGACAAGCTCAGAACAAGCTTTTTTTTCTTCTGTTATTTTATGGGATGATGTAAATTGATTTGTTGTTGCAAGGCTTCTATATCGTTTTGTTTGTAGCGTTCTGTAGTGCTTGGGTATTTATGTCCTGCAAAGCTTTGTACTATTCTTAAATCGTTGTGTTGTTTTAATAGATTGGTAATTACACTTTGTCTAATCGTTTTTGCATTTACTTTTCTTCCTTCAAAAATGCCTTTGTAATTGTGTTTGATGTGGCTCGTGATGTCTATTTCTGTATAGTCGTTTCCTCTTATGCCTACTAAATATTTTTCGGTTTGGTTTTCCTTCAGTAGTTTTTTTCTTACTTCAGTTTGATAATATTGGAATGATAAAATTTGATTGGCTTTGAGTGGTAATGTTCGGCTGTTGGTGTTGTTGGCGGCTTTGATGTAAATGGTTGCCTGTTCTAAATTAATATCTTGGATGCTGATATTTGCTAATTCTCTGGGCTGTAAGCCTTGATAAATTAATAAGCTCATCAATACTTTGTTTCGGTGTTCTAAAGCCGTGTAGCGTTCTTGTTTTACATTTAAAAGCTGTTCTAATTCTTCTATGGTAAATAAATCCTGTAGCTGTATATCTCTGCTTATTTTATCTCTTAGTTTGATTGATTTACTTGGATTGTCTTTTCTTATTTTAGTAAAACATAAGTAGTCGTAATAGGCTTTAATACTGGATAAAATGCGGTTGATTGTTTTTGCATTGCTGTATTTGGTTCTTAAAACTCCTATGTAATTGACTACTTCGGGATATGTATACTTTTTATTGTTGGGATTGTTTGCAATGTAGATTTCTATTTCTCGGATGTATGCCTTTGCTGTTCTTGTGGTGTAGTGCTTTTGTAAATACTGTTCTATGGTCATGGCTATAATTTTTTGAGTTGCCTGTTAAATACTTTGGCATAAATCTGTGTGGCTTCTAAATGTGTATGTCCTAAAAAATCCCTTACAAACTCAATACTCAAGCCGTTTTCTAAAAGATGTGTGGCGATGCTGTGGCGTAAATGGTGCAAGGTTATTTCTTTGTTTATTTCAGTTCGCTGTAAGATTTGTTTTAATGTTTTATTGTATTGGTCGCCTTTCATCCTGGCATAATTTGTATTGAACATAAACGCTTCTAAATCCTTTGCTCCATTGTTTTTTCTTGCAGTAGTAAAGTAGTGCTGTAGTTCCTTTTTTACTTTTTCTGTGATTGGTATTACTCGCCTTTTTGCTCCTTTTCCTTCTCGCACATACAACAGGTTTTGAGTAAAATGTATATCACTGGTGTTTAAATTTTCTGCCTCTGTTCTTCTTAGCCCACAACTATAAAATAAATGGAGTATCGCTATTTCCTTACTGTTTTCGGTGGCTTCAAAGAGTTGTGTTATTTCTTCTTTGCTTAATGGCTCTCTTACATTTACTCTTGGTCGTTTAAATTTTAAGTTGCTGATGGGATTGTATTTTATTTGGTGGGTTTGTTCTAACCAGTTAAAAAATACTTTAAGGCTGTAAATGTTATGATTGATAAAGGTTTCGCTTAATGCGGTGGGTTTCCTTTTGTGTGGTCGGTTTTGTAAATACTCGTAATAGCTTTGTATTTGCTCTTGGCTGCTTTCTTTTGGCTCGGTGGTGTTGGTATATTGCAGGAAGTCTAAAACACAGGCAGGGAGCATATTTATACTGCTTTTGCTGTAGCCTAATTGTTGTAAGTATGTTTTGTATTTTTCGGTGAGTTCATTTTGTAAATCCATTCTATGAGTATGATACTTTTTGTATTTGGTTGCTTGTACATTTTTCTCTTTTTATGGAACGCAAATTTAAACTGCTTTATTTACAAGGCTTTCAGCTATTTTCTGCGTTCCATTTGTGTTCCATTTCCGTTCCTTTTTGATGTATTTGTGTTCCATACTTATTAATCTACTAACTGGTTAATTTGATTTTGCATAAACTCTTTTACTTCTTCTTTCACTTTTTTATAATCATCCCAATACCTTATTTGATAAGTGTTTCCTACATTTCCGTTGTATTGATTTTCTTGTAAGTATTCCATAAATTTTAATTCGGTAATAAATCTAAACAGGTGGGTTTTACTTACGTTTAAGGCGGTTCTTATTTCCCGTTGGGTAAAGCTGTATTTGTCGTTGTTCTTTGTTTTAATGTAATCCTTTAGCCGTTCAAAAAACTGTCTTAAACTTCCGTCCAGTTCATCCATCTTTAACATAATACATTCAAACATTAAATCCTTTGCTATTTGGCAATCCTGTTTTGTTGCTATTAATTTCCCTTGCTCTGTTTTCTTCCGTTGGTACTGATGCAATACGGTTATCATATCAATAAAATATAAGTAGAGCCTGTATAATCTTCTTTCATCTCTGATGCCTTCGGGCAGTTTTAATTTGGTAGCGTGTGGGTTGTGGACTTGATACGGTGCTAATATTCTGATGTAGTTTTGTAATTGTTTAATGGCTTGTTGTTGCTCTTGTTTGTTTATTTGTCCGCTTGCTTCTTTGGCTTGGTATTCATTTATTTTTTGTGTTTGTTCTTTGCTTTCATCAATCGCTATTAAAAATAATCTGCTCATGTTGTCCGCATATATTGCGCCTTTGGTGGTACAGGCTATACTTGTTATTGGCCCGTAAACGGTCAGTTCTTTTATGCCTATGTTTCCTTTTTCATCTTTATAACTTACTCCGCTTATGAGTTCGCCATTGCTTACTAATTCCCTCCAAGCGTATTCTGCTTCTTCGCCCAATCCGTCCACATCTTCAAAGCATATCAGTTTATTTTTAAAGTAGTATTTGGGAACGTTGTACAACATTTTTTCACTGCATCTACTATAAATCTTTTTGCTTTCTTCGGGCATTATTTTAAAAACTCCTTTGAGCAGATTTGTTTTTCCACTTCCTGAACTACCTTGTATCAATGCGTTTAAAGGGTTTTCTTGTATGTGTGATGCGCCTACAACAAATAAAAATGTTTTGTTTTCATCTTCGCCAATGATGCCCGTTTGTGTTAACTTTTCGGTTATGGTTTTGATTAGGTTTTTATCTTTTGCCAGTTGCAAAGCTTCATTTTTTTCTTGTGGTGTGAGTAGGTAAACGCTTGGCTCTGCTTGTTCTTCGGTGGTAGTGCTTTGCATTTCTCTTTCTCTGTAATGGTCTAATGCTTCCGTTAATTCGTGTATGTCGTTTTCAAGATTGGATTTTGCAAGTTGTAATAATTCGTTTGCTTCTTGTACTAACTTTTCTATTTGCTTATTGTCGTAAAGGTCAACCTTAAAGCGTCTTTTATTAATGCTCTCGTTTAGTTGTTCGTTAATGATTTCAAGGGTTATATTAAGTTTGCTCATTACTTTATCTACTCCGCCTTTTATTAAATAGATGGCTGTTTCTGTTTGGTAATTTAATTTGTAAGGATTAGAAGTGTTTAATTTATTTGGTTCTGTAACCACTGATTTTACTATACTTTCAACTTCTTTTTTCTTTTCATTTGAAAGAAAAATATTTTGTCGCTGTTCCAATAGATGTATAAAAATATCTTCTGAATACGCTTGTAAGGTTTCATTTACATCTTTGCAAGGCAATTCTAACTTCGTAATTAATAATTGAGAATTAATAATTAATAATTCTTTCGCATATTTATCTACTGCTTTGTTTCCTGCTTCGTCATTGTCAAAAGCAAAAATAATTTCTTTTAAATTTGGCAGCTCTTTTATAGCGTTTTGTATTTCTTCATTTAATCGGTTTGTTCCGTAACTCGCTAATAGCGTGTAATTGTTAGCAATACTTTCTATTTGTAAAAGACTTGCGGTGTCGATTATACTTTCGGCAATAATTAATTTTTGGGTTTCTGCATTCGGGTATTTTGGATACAGCCCTGTACTTTCTTTTAAATAATAGTGTTTGGCGTTATTATCATTTACGGTACTTCTAAAATATAATCCTGTAATGTGATTGCCTTTATTACGCATGGCAAAACAAATACCAAACTTTGCAAAGGGTTTGTAGGCTTGTTCTCCTGTTTTACTTGTTCCCCATGGACTTAGTAAACCAATACTCACACAATTATTTATTAATGTTTCATCTCTCCTTGCTCCGTGGTGGAACTGTGCTGTATTATATCCTACTTCTATTTTTGTTGCATCTAATCCCCTTTGTTTTATATACTCCTGTGCTGGCTTGCTGTTGTGTACTGCATTTTTAAAGTAGGTAAACATATTTTGTAAAATCTGTTCTCTGCTTATGCTTGGTTTCATTTTATTTTCATGGGTTACGTGGGTAACTTCCCCCTTTGGGGGATTGAGGGGGCTTATCATTTCCATTGCTTTTAGTATGGCTTCTGCTTTAGTTACATTTTCTTTATACATGATAAAATCAATCACATCAAGGCTTTTACCGTGTGTTTTACAATTGCTGCTAAAACAATAGGCTGTGTGTGTTTTGTAATACACTTGTAGGCTCGGGGTTTTATCTTCATGGAAGGGACAATTTAGCCTCAAGTTTTTATCGGGCTTTAAATTATAGTGGTGTAGTACTTGGCTTAATGTTAGCTTGTGTTTTGTCTCTTGTATGGTCATTGTTGATAAATTTTAATTCTTCTTTTAAGACGTAAAATAAGCCATAAAAGATTATTCAATCTAATTGAAAATAAAAAAGTAATTAACAGTATGTTTCTAAAAAGAAGTATTTATTAGTATTTATAGGTACTTTTGTGTTAATAATTATAATAATAAGAATCAAAATGAAGGCAAAAACAAAGGATTCTATGATTGAAATGGGTCATAGAATTCAGAAACTCAGAAAAGATAATGGCTTATCCCAAACAGAACTAGCAAACACCATCGGTATTTCGCTTACTCAAATGGCTAGGTACGAAATAAAAAACATCTATCCGCCTGCTGATGTTTTGAGAAAACTGGCTGACATTTTTGGAACTTCTATTGATTACTTAGTGATGGGGGATAGCAACGAAAAGGCTGCAATAGCTTTAAATGAAGCTGAAATAATTTCTCAATTTAAAAAAATTGAAGCCTTACCCAATGATGAAAAGAAAACTGTACTTAAATTTATTACTGCCTACGTTAGAGATTTTAATGCGCAGCAAGCTTACGCCAGTTAGTTTTAACCAAAAACAAAATTACAACCATGATACGAACATTTGTAATACCTAATCAAAGCCACTTTAATGTTGCTTTAAATTTACCCGAAGATTATGTAGGGCAAGAGGTAGAAATTATTGCTTTTAAAAAACAAGAAGTGTTTCCTGAAAAAATTAATGCGCCTAAAAAATTCGTTTCTTTTGATGCTATAAAAATTGATACTTCTAATTTTAAATTTGATAGAGACCAAGCCAATGAACGATAAGGTTTTTTTAGACAGTAATGTTTTAGTGTATTGTTACAGCACCTCTGATAGCAGTAAACAGATTATTGCTCGTAATTTGTCAGCCATGAGTAATGTTCATATTTCAACACAGGTATTGAATGAAACGACTAATGTTTTACATAAAAAATATCATATTCCTTGGAATGATTTAGCCAATTTAATAACTGATTTTGAAAGCAATTTTATACTTCATACTCTTACATCTTCTGAAATAAAAAAAGCTTGTATTATTGCTAAGCAATATGGTTTTTCTTTTTATGACAGCCTTATTATTGCTGCTGCATTAATATGTGATTGCGATATACTCTATTCTGAAGATATGCAACATAACCAAATTATTGAAAACAAACTTAAAATTGTTAACCCTTTTAAAGGAGAATAGTCTAAAACAGTTTACTAAACTAAAAAAAACCTTAACTCTTTTACTCACTCCTTTTTTGCTTTCAGTTAACGCTGCGCTCAAACTAAAAGCAGCATACGGAAACTAGCGTGGGGCAATTTCTATTTTATCTATTAACCATTTACGGTCTTCATTAATTAAATAAATTCTTATTTTGTATAAAATAGTAACGTCCACTGATGCTTTATTATCTTTTTCTTTATAATTACTAAATGAAGCATTGCCGATATTATTCAAAGTTTCGTCTATTTCTTGTGTCAACAAAATTATGTCGTGCTCTAACCCAATTGGAGGACCTTGATTTTGTTTGTCTTTGAGCATCTTATCATTACACGTATTAAAGTATTTTCTTTTGTCCTCAATAAAGTTTTGAGTGAACAATTTCGATTTAATAAACACTTTAAGATATTCTTCTGTGTTACTAAAATTAACTGAATATATTCCAACATCTGTATCAGGAATACTAACCAACATTATAGTTGAAAGTGTATCAAACTTAGTTTTATACCAGTTCAAAAAAATATTTATTTGATTTTTTAGTGTTTTTTGATTAGCCAGATTTTCTTGATTTGTATTATCTGACATATTTACTGTTGAGTCTGTTACTGCTCCATTGTTATCAATATTGTTATTTCTACTACTACATCCAAAGAATAATGTAAGTAATAATCCTAAAAAAATAATTTTAAATTCCTTTTTCATTTTTTTCTTTTTTATTGTCCATTAGGACGAACCTGTGAAACAGTGTACCGTCTCTGATTATATTGTGTAACTCCACTCAAAGTATTGTTATTTTGTAAATACAAGCGATTCATAGTACTTGTTCCCATTTTTTGGCGTTCTGTTCCTACATCAAAAAATTTATAATATAATCTACCTTGTTGGTTGTGACCACTTCCATTAATTATGACGAAGTGGTCTGTTGTTCCTTCGTTATAACCATTTCCGAATGTATGATTAACTCCTACTATTATTGGGGCTCCATTTCGTAAACTTTGATTTATTGCATCAAGCCCTTGATTTGCTGTTGGCGAAATATTAAGCCCATTTCTTGCAAAATTCTCGGTTGTCATTTGAATTGCAAGATTACGAGGTGCAGGATTTTTTACTCCATTATTGCTAAGTATTTTTTGACAAGTTGTAAAACAAGCCTTCCAGTTTGGTGCTTGTGTAAGCCAAGCAGCATTAGGTAATATATCATTTACCACTGGCAATCTATTATTTCCACCTTCTTCCATCTGCTGTGGTGTTGGCATATTAAACGTTACAGGGGCATCTGAATTACTTTTTTGTGCTGCTTGGGGATTATTATCACTAGCAGTACTCTCGGTCGCCATCCATGATTTAAGTTCGCCATTGTATGAAAAACTAGCACCTTTTTTATCAACATAAGTATCTCCATCTTTTACATCTTTTCTTGCATTTGCATCAGCTTGATTTTTTTCATCTAACCCACTTGGATCGGCAAAAGCAATTGGATTATTTGCGAATGTTGAATACCCACTTCTTGATGGTTTTACAACTGGATCAATGTTCCATCTTCTACCTAATCGCGTATCATATTGCCAAAACTCAGCTGTATTTATATTTCCATTACCAGCAATTTCATCGTCTTTTTCTTGTCCGTTAAACCCGTATCAATAGTCATACCAGCAGCAGTAGCGACATTACCAAGGTAATTCATAGTCCTATCTAACACACCCCCACCACTTTGAGCTTTGCGACTGTTGAACCTATTTAAAGTATAACTTCCTTTAGGACGTGAAGCGCTTGGAGGAGGAGGATTTTGTTTTTCAACTTTTTCATGTTTCTTGAACGTTAATAAATATGCCTTAAAACTCAATTGATTATCGCTTATAAATGCACCAGATGCTTCAATAAATCCTCCTAGTGCTCCATTTGAAGCTTTCAATTGATTATAATGCCAAAGGTTTGTTTGAGCTTCATTAAAAAATCCAGAACTGGTGTAGGGATTAAGATATAACTGCGGGTTAACGCTTAAATCAACTACATCACGGCTTCCCCCGCGCAAAGCACTAGGAATAGGGTTTTCTATATGCCAGTTTTCAAAAATGTAACCAGTTGGATCCGTATATTTTAAGGGGTTGTTTAGAGCATACGTATATTTATTATAATTTTGAGAATTTGTAGGGCTTTGCAATACGGGGTCCGCGTTAAGCATTCTGGCATTTTCAGGATCATACAATCTGCCATTCATGTTAATTAAGCTAAATTGAGGTAAATGCTCATGCCCTGTATAACCACGGTATAGCCAGTTTGGAGGAACCGTGATGCTTGAGTAATCCCAAGTATTTGAATTACGCCGCTTACCCCAAGGGTCAAAATTTTGTTCGGCAACTATCACTCCTGAGGAATTTGTAATTGTTTTGGGTGTCCCCAAATGGTCTGTATAAGTATAATACATTTTATCGGGCAAACCTGTTTCTTTAACATATACACCAATTACGCCACTAGGACCTTGTATGTAATGGTTTTCCATCGTTGTCGCACCTCTTATTTCTCTTTCATAGCTGCCTACATAATAGCGTTCATAAGACACGCTCGTTGATGTATTGTTATAAATTGTTTTTGCTCTCTCTTGGTCGGCACCGTAAGTAAACGTAGCTTGGTCATTACCTTCAATAATTAAAGCTGGTTTTTCAAAGGAGTTATAAGTAATATTTTGTTGCACGGTACTGATTACATTTCCTAAATTTTGAACTGCAACCACTGCGTTGGCTTTGGTCGTATGGTATTTATAAGCGCCTATGTTTGTTTTACTTAAAATATTCCCTTTAGCATCATACGTTAAGGCAAGTGGCGGTAAACTTATGCTTGTTAAATTATTGGTTACTTTCGACTCCGTAAGCCTATCCAAATTATCATAAAGATAACTCTCGCGCAAATTTTTTATATTATCAGTTAAAAGATTTAGGTTTCCGTTTTGTATGTTAAAATCATAACTGTGATTAAAAACACTTCCAGCGCTAGTATTATTTAATATACCAAATGCATTATAGGTGTTTTGCGTTTGTAACCCATTGCCTAAAGTAAATTTAGTGTAATTGCCAAAAGCATCTATTTCATCAGCTTGCCATAATACATTACCTGTGGCATCATTTTTTATTTTGGTAGGGTAGCCCAATGTGTTATACTCCGTTTTAATGGCAACATTACTTGGGTAAGTTTGTTTGATGGGGTTATTATAAGCATCAAATTCTATTTTTGTTGTAAAAGTATTACCAGTAATAACTTTTTCGGTTTGGTAAACCCTATTTAACGCATCGTAATAATATTTATCTACAACGCCACTTGGGGCAGTAATTGTACTAATATTGCCAAGACCAGCACCTGAAGTAATGTAGGTGTAATTATAATTTCCTTCAGGGCCAACTTTATTTGTTGTTCTGCCTGCAATGTCATAAGTGTAATTATAAGTTTTACTATCATTTAGGTGAGATTTTAATTGTCCAAACCCATCATAAACATAATTGGTAAGCCCATGGTTTGGTTCATTTTCTGTTAAAAGATTATCGCATATATCGTAAGTATAGCTATTAAGAACACTACCAGCCACTATTTGTGTTTGCTTGAGTTGTCCGTTGCTATAATAATCGTATTGGAGGCGTGTGCCATTGTTATCTTTAACTTCGGTTACTAAGCCAGTGGGGTCTTCAATATTTTCATTTACTTTTCCGTCGGGTGTTGTCGTAATTGTTTTATAATTTCCACCAGTTTGGCTATAATTAACAAGTGTTGTTAAAGCAGTTGTTCCATCAGTAGTTGTTGAAGTTTTTAATCTGTTTAATTCATCATAAGCATAGGTATTATTCAATACCTTGCTGGGATTAGCACACGGGATAAGATAATTGCTTTTTGAAGATTGCAATTGTCCTTTGGCATCATAGGTATTAAGATTTGAAACATAATTATTATTAAAGCCTTGCGTTATTGTTTTTACATTTAAACCATTGGTTGAATAAAATGCTTTTTGAAAAGGCTTGTTAGGAGCAATAACTGTTGAAGTAAACAAAATGTTATTAGCTGGGAAAGGATCACCTAAAATATCATCACTGGTTTGATACCATTTTGTAATGGTTTCTACAGTATTGTTATCTGGGTTTTTAATGGTTAAGTTAGTTCCATATCCATCGTAAGTATAACTCGTTTCTAAATTAGTAATATCAATTGTTTTAATTGGTTTGCCCCATCTGTTGTCAAAATAAGATTTTTCGATATAACCTAGCGGGCTAATTTTTTGTTCGACAAAACGAAATTTACTATCATATATCAAGCTACTAATACGAGGTGAATTGCCAGCACTTGTAGAGGTGATGTTTTGCGTTAAACCCACATTATTATATTGATAGGTAATTTTATTTTCACAAGTGGCGTCCGTATTATTTGTTTGTACATTTAATAATCCGTTTGCAGCAAAATAAGTGTAGCTATAATTTTTAGTAATACTTGGTTTACCATTTCGTTGGGAGACAATGGAAGTAGACTGTATCTTTGTTGGATATTTGTTGCCATATAACGTAGGGTCAATCACATGTGTGGTTGTTTCTAAAAATAAACCGTTGTTTACATTTACTTGGGAGCTTAATAAGTTTCTATAAGTGTCATAAGTAAAGTTACTTGTTGTGTTTATCCCTTTAACATAATCATATTGTGTAGATGATGATAGGGTTGCATAATGGCCTTTCCAGCCATTTAATAATGTAGTAACATTATATGAATATGTTGAAATGGTTTCTGAAATTGGAATGGTAGGGGCTGACATTAAGTAAATAGCAGATTTTTTTGGTACACGTTCGGCGTAGGTCGTATTTAAATCATACTCTTCAGCAGAAATGGTTTGAGATAAGTTTTCAATTTTACGTATTTTATTAAAACCTAAAAATCCTTTACCCTGTTTGTTATTTACTGCGCCATAATAATCATAAAATGTGGGGTAAAAATTATTATCAGCCCCTTGGTCTAAAACACTTGAAACAATGCTTATTGGTTCTTGAATGTCGCAATTAGGATAGCCAGAAGACCCGCCAATGGTGTAAGAACCACCATTGGTTAACGTGGCATAAATAAACTTAACAGATCTATTAAATCCATTGGTTACCATCGTTAATCTATTGCGAGTTGGAATAATTGGGCGATTATAAATAATTGCTCTAATGTAATTTGATGTTGAGTGAGTTTTAAGCATGATATCTTTATATCCGTCACCATCAAAATCACCAATATTTATTTCTGGTTTTTCAGTAATAGTCAGTAAGTTTGGTACTTGGTCAGCAAAGTAAATTCCTTGAGCATAGCCTATATATATTTTATTAGCAATATCATGCCCATACGTTATGTATACATAAGTTCCATTTGTAGTACCATTTTTATTTTTTTCGAGGGTTACAATGTCTGATTTGCCATCATTATTCATGTCTGCAATAACAAATTCACTATTGATATCATTTGTTAATGGTAAGGCATGAACCAGTGGTACTGCTGGTGTAGAAAAAAAAGAGTTATTGAATGTATTATGCTTTCGAGTTCCATAACGTAAAAATAATTTTGTTGTACTTACTTGCCCCGAATAAATTTGATCTGTTAAACCGTCTTCATTAAAATCACCAAATCCTAATTTAACGTTTTCTATATCAGGGTTAATTAAATCAATACCAGCATCATAATCTAATATTGATGTTTGTAAATTAAAGGATGCATTGGAAGGCCAGGGATCAGTTATTTTCAAAACCTTATAATTCCCAAGTAATTCAACTAATAATTCCTGTGAACCATCACCATCATAATCAATTGTAGACATTATTTTATAAGGTGCACCAACAACTTGTTGATAGTTCAGTGAAATAAATTTAGTTGTGTTATCTAAAAAAGAATGAACCCTAAGAGACCCAGTATTTCCCGCATAGTTACCATTCCCAATGGCCTCCGGTATTTGATCTCCATTAATATCAGCTAATATAACCGCGCCACCTGAAGGGAATACAAATGATGGCCCTGCAACAAAACCCGAACCAGTAGAAAAATAAGGGTAATATGTTGTGTTTATGCCTTCGTTTTTTAACATAAGCATATCTTGTTTATTATCCCCATTAAAATTTCCAATAATTTTACCGTTTTCAGGCGAGTCATTTGAGATGCTACCATAAAAACTATACGGAACAAAATTGCTACCAAAAGGACTTTCTGCCTTTTTAATAAACCCAAAATCAGTATTATCTCTTATGTACAGTTCCCATTTTGTGTAAGCCTTATTAACTCCATCAGTAGTATAACAATACGCTAAGGCATCATCTATACCATCACCATCAAAGTCAGCAATATTATAATCAGCTAATAATGGAAGGCTAGGAATGGTACTTGCTTTTAAAATACCTGAATTTAACGCGTTATTTATATCATAAGCAAATTTTGTAGGGTTTAAGGAGCTATTGTCTGCACCATATTCAGTAATGCTTGTCAAGTGTGTTCTTGCATTTAGGAAATCATATTTTGGTACAAATCTTTTGTAGGAAACTCCTTCACAAAATAATTCTATCTCTCTTAAAATGAATGAACTATTTAATTTATTACCCAAAATATATTTTGTGTTTTTATCTTGACGCGTATCATAATAAAATTTTATTGAGTTATAAGGAGAAATTCCAGCAATAACGTTGCCAGTGTATTTTATTTCCTTAATGGCTACTTCTCCATTTACATTATAATACTCGTAAGTATAATAATTGCCGAGTTTATCGGTAACCTTATTAACATAATAGCTTAAAGGCACGCTATTACCTGCACTATTTGTAACCATCAACTTAGAGTCAGCAGTATAACCATACTCCATTTTAATCCCATCTTTTGTTAATACAGAATAAGAATTTACTGTACTCGAACTATTTCCTGGTATTGATAAAATCTCCGTCACTTCGGTAAAATTATCATTTTCTAATCTCACGGTTGGTGCATTTGCTGGCGAACCAATAATTAAGCCACTAAGCCTGTTTCCATCTAAATACACATTATCGTTATGATCTAAATTTATAGGGCTTGTTGCTTTTGAAGGATATCCAGCTTGATCAAATATTATTGCTGTTGCCCTACTTATCTTTGAAATTCCTGAAATATTCCAACCAACTCCTAATAAACCGTCAGATAGTGATCCATTATAAGTTATGGCTAAATTAGGCATAAAACCAGCTGTTCCAGGAGCCATTGGAATTCCTATGTTATAATTTAATTGACCATTATTAACGGAGTAGTTACCATTGATTGAGCCAACTGGCAAATTTTTATCAATCGTATAAACACTATTTATGCTATAACCACTATAAGGATTGCCATTGGCATTAATGGATGCAATTACGTTTTTATCAACAGATAAAGTCCAACTCGAACTAGCATTAGCAGTAAATCTACTACCTGGCAAACAATTTATTTGATCCCTCGCCACATAAGTGCCCGCGGGTTGAGTGGTATTAAATGTCAGCACAGCTTGACCCTGCCCGAAACTTTGATGACTAAAAGTCAACTCAATTAAAAAAAGAAATAGTATGCTTGTTTTTTTGAAGAAATTCATCATTTTATTTTTAATTATTGCTCAATTATTTTTATTTTTTTTGAATGTTATTTTTTTATTATTATTAAATCTAACTGGGTCGAGTAGAGATTCAATGACTTGACTTCGCTTGAAACGACAGGTCTTCTTTTCGTCTGCTTCCTCCCTTTATTCTATTTTCACCAACTTATAATACAAGATATTTTTATTTTTTATGACTTTAAAAAAATAAACCCCATTCACTAAATTCGAAACATTTATTTCAGTTGAATGAGCGTTTACTTTTTGTGTCAGTAATTCTCTACCTTCTGCATTTATTATACTAATGCTATTGTTTTCTTCGGGTTTAAATTCGTTAATCGTTAATGTAACGTTATTGTTAGTAGGATTTGGAAACACACTGATGCCCTCTTGCATCAGTATTTTTGGAAACTCGGTTACTGATTGTGCACTATCCTTAAGCCCCACTTTAAATGGGGATAAACTATATTTACGTATTGTTCGATTACCGCTCGGGGAGTAGGAATACTCTATTTTTTGAGCAAAACTAATGCTAGAGATGATGACAAATAGAAGACTTAATGTTTGTTTCATGTTTATAGATATCAATGTATTTTTATATTTTATTTCAATTCAGCTATGGCATCATTCAATTTTTTGTTCTCCACTTTTACAGCGTCTATGGTTTTTTTAAGTTCAATCAAATAAAGCGTTAGCTCTTCTACTTTTTGTAACAGTTGGGTGTTCATTTTAGCAAGCCCTAAGCCATTTTCTTCCATCTCGCAGGCAGAAGCAATTTCGGGTAAATGTTTATTAGCTTTAATATATGTTTCAACTTCATCTAATGTTTTAAGTTTGTAATTTTCTTCAAACACAAAATCAGCACCCGTTGTGTTTACAACAATTTCATTGGCTCTTACCGAACCATTTACGTCTAGTTTATAATTCGTATTTACTTGGGTGGTTTTGCCAATAAGGACGTTGCCTATGGCGTTAATTCTCATTCTTTCATTCATTACATTTGAACTTGTTGCTTTAGTTGCGAATAATAACGATCCCCCTACGCCAACATTCCAATCTGTATACTCAGCTGCTATTACGGCTAGTGATCCATCTATATTTTGGTTTAAGGCAAATTGAATTTCACTTCTAGTTCCAAAAGTATTGACGTATTGATTCATAATTCTTATAGCGGAATTTTTATTTGAACCTAATGTAGTTTGCGTTTCAGTATTAAAGACTGATAATTGTACTGGTGGATATTGTAATCCTATACCAACCTTACCATCATTTGCAACAATTGCATCATTATAAAGTTGAAATTCAGGACGAGTAGAATTTGAACGAGTTAATTTTAAAACTGTTTCTTCAGTATCAGAACCATCTGATGCCGTAAAATCCATATCAATGTTTTGACCTCTATCAATCGTTTTTAAATCTCCATCTAAATTTATCGCTATAATTGGCTGATAGAATCATATTTGTAGTATTTCCATTATTGCCAAAAATATCTAGTTTGGCCGAAGGGTTTTTTGTTCCAATACCAATGTTACCAATTGCGTCAATTCTCATTCTTTCTTGCATGACATCAGATGCTATTGAATTGGTACCAAACAATAACGCTCCTCCTGTGGCATAACCTTTTGATGTATATTCAGCAGCAATAACGGCTAGTTGTTCATTTAAAAGTTGACTCAATCCAAATTGTAATTCAGACCTTGTACCAAAAGTGGTTGCAAAACCATTCCTTATTTTAATAGCAGATTTAACGTTTTTGCCTAATATTGTTTGGTTTTCAATTGAGTGAACTGTTAGTGCAACCTCTGGACTTGTAATTCCTATACCTACTTTGCTTCCTGCTGCTGTAGGGAAAATATTTTGCGCATTTAAAACGCCACTTGAAATAGCCGAAGCAATTAATAAAGATTTTAAGATAAATGTAATTTTGTTTTTCATGATTTTTTTATTTTAGTTAATAATTTGATGATGCAAGTATAAAATAATTTGACTTCAAATTTATTTTTTTACCTGCGTTTTAAGTGTATCAATTTGTTTTTGTAATTCAACAATATACATTGTTAATTCTTCTATTTTCTGCAACAATATCGCATCAGTTTTTCCAAGATCATTTCCATTTTCAACTATCTCTTTCGTAGTCGGAACTTCAGGGAGATGATGGTTTTCTTTATAATAGCTTTCCACCTCTGATAGTGGTCTTAATTTGTAACCTCGGTCGAAAACAAAATCTGACCAGTCTGCTACAGTGACGATTATTTCTTTAGCCACCAATTTTCCGTCAACACTCAATAATGCGTTATTATGGATCCCTTGAGATATATATTTAGTCCCAATTCTAGTTGTTCCATTACCATAAACTACAAAAGTTTCCTTAGCGTTATTTGCAATGTTCCCATAACTTTCCTGTAAAACAGCGTATGCTTTGGTATTATCCCTGGTTACATTTGCTCTGATTGCATAGCCGTAATCATAACTATGATATGCCCTTGCCAATAATGAAATATATGCCCCATCAGTTTCTTTAATATCAATGCGTGCTGCTGGTATCCCAGGATTATTCAAGATCAATCTGCCCTGATACAATTTCATGTGGGTTGTTGCTGCATTACCCCAAGACTGCACATCCTGAATCGGAAAACGCTCCCACCAAGTTTTTGTATCAGAACCAGGATTTAAAAACACTCCGTCAATCGAGATACCATCATGCAATTTAGCACTTTGCCAATCGTTTGTGTTACTGTATATTTTATCTCTAACAACCCATAAATTGCTCTTAAAGCGATTACCCCCGTCAACATTACTTTGAAAAGAGGCTAACAGATGATTTGAGGAATTGCTTGTTGATCCTAAAACCCCATTTTCAGTAACCTGAATTTTTGCCAGCGGATTTGCATCACCGCCAATAGCCACACAGCCGCCATTGGTTATTCTCATTTTTTCCCTACCGTTAATCGTTCCAGAAGCGCCCGGAGTGAAAAATGTTAAGAAGTCGCCAACAACATTGTCCCATCCGGTTTGCAAAATTCTCCTTTCATTTATATTTACACTGGGCATGCGAACTCCAATGAAATCACCAAAATTTAGACCAATGCCTCCAACGACCTCTAACGGATATTGGGTCGGAGCACCCGACAAATTAATTCCCACCTTAGTTGTTGGAACTCCGTTACCAGGATTGATATAATTATTCTGCGACTTTAGTCCAAAGAATGAACAACATAATATCCATAAATGAATTTTTTTCATGATTTTTTTGGTTTAATACTACTTTTTAGCCGACAAAGCTGTTAATTATTCCTGACTTTGCAAAAAATATTTTATTTTTCCGAAGAACGGTACGATCCTTAGCGATTTAAAAATTACAACAAATTAAATAGCGCTAAAAAAAACTAAAACAGAGTAAATCGTGATTTGATAATTTTAACGTGAGCGAACATATCATTGAGCAGCTTTGCAGATTGTCATCAAGCAAAAATTGTCAATCATTATAATTAAACCATTCTGTCACATATACCGCAAGTTTAGTTCATTACAAAGGTCGAAAGAAGACCATATTGTTAATAAAACAGATTATTTAAAAATTATTTCGGATACTAGTGGATTAAAATAATTAATTTCGCCAAGGTTAAAAAATCAATAAATTATCATTACAATTTGATTGAGTTGGTGAAGCGTAGAAAAGATTAAAAAAATTTAAATAGAATGTTATGTTGAATGGTAAGAGTATATTAATTACAGGAGGTACTGGTTCTTTCGGGAAAATGTTTACGAAGTTAATTTTTGAACGTTACCCAGATGTTAAGCGGTTGGTTATTTTTTCGAGAGATGAGCAAAAGCATTATCAAATGGGGATGGAATATCCTGAAAATAAATATGCAGCTATTCGCTATTTTATTGGAGATGTGCGCGATGAAAGCCGATTAATAAGTGCCTTTGAAGGGATTGATGTTGTTATTCATGCCGCTGCCATGAAGCATGTTCACATAGCAGAATATAATCCAATGGAATGTGTAAAAACAAATGTATTAGGCGCCGAAAATGTTATTAATGCTGCGTTAAAAACAGGCGTTAAAAAAGTGGTGGCACTTTCTACTGATAAAGCTGCTGCACCCATAAATTTATATGGCGCTACCAAGTTAACTTCAGATAAGTTATTTATTGCTGCAAACAATATTCGAGGAAAACGTGATTTAGTTTTTTCAGTTGTAAGATATGGAAATGTAATGGGATCAAACGGTTCTGTTATGCCTTTTTTTTTAAATAAGAGAAAAGGAGGAGTTTTACCAATTACAGACACTCGAATGACTCGTTTTAATATCTCGTTAGAAGATGGTTGTGAAATGGTTTTTAATGCCATTGAAAATGCTTGGGGCGGAGAAATATTTGTTCCAAAAATTCCTTCGTATAAAATTGTTGATGTAGCAACAGCAATAGGCCCTGAATGTGAAATAGAAGAAGTTGGTATTAGACCAGGAGAAAAATTACATGAAGAAATGATTACAATATCAGATTCGTTTAATACCTTAGACTTAGGTAAATATTACGCAATACTTCCGCAACAACCAGTATTTGATGTTGCTGAGTATAAAGATCATTTTAAGGCAAAAGAGGTGCCTTTAAATTTTTCTTATAATTCTGGAAATAATGAAAAATGGGAAACTGTTGAGAGTTTGAGGAAATTAATTAAAGAATATGTTGATCCAAATTTTGAAGTTTAATGAGTTATAAAATTCCCTACGGTAAACAATTTATTTCTGAGGACGATGCAAAAGCGGTGGTAGAAGCTTTACATTCCGATTTCTTAACACAAGGTCCTAAAATTGCAGAGTTTGAAAAAAACTTTGCGCAATATATCGGTTGTAAATATGCAGTTGCTGTATCTAATGGCACTGCGGCCCTCCATTTACCTCTTTTAGCAATTGGTTTAAAAGAAGGGGATAGAATTATTACAAGCCCAATTACCTTTGCGGCTTCTGCAAATGCAGCGAGATATTGTGGCGCAAATGTATACTTTGCTGATATTGATCCAGATACCTATGTGATCTCAATTCCAGCAGTAAAACAATTATTAGAAAAACATCCGAAAGGTTTTTTTAAAGCGATTGTTCCAGTTGATTTTACTGGATATCCAGTAAATTTAGAAAAGTTAAGAGAATTGGCGGAAGAATATAATTTATTTATACTAGAAGATGCTTGTCATTCACCTGGTGGCTATTTTAAGGATTCTAAAGGGGTGCAACAAAATTGTGGTAATGGGATTTATGCAGATGCGGCTGCTTTTTCTTTTCATCCAGTTAAACATATTGCAGCTGGCGAAGGCGGCATGATTACTACCAATGACGAAGCGCTTTATAAAAAACTGCTTATGCTTCGTACGCATGGTATCACTAAAGAAAACATGAAATATAATTTTCCTGAACCAGACCAACAAGGATTATGGTATTATGAAATGCAGGAGTTAGGATATAATTATCGCATCACAGATATACAAGCTGCCTTGGCTAATAGTCAATTGCAAAGAGCAAACGAAGGCATTAAAAAAAGACAAGCAATAGCAGCAAAATACCGAAAAGCATTTGATGGAACTAAGATTAAAATGCAGAAAGAGGTAGTCAATCATTTTAACGCTTACCATTTATTTGTAATTGAAGTTGAAGACCGAAAAGACTTATATGATTTTTTAAAAGACAACGGTATTTTTGCGCAAATACACTATGTGCCCGTGCATTTAATGCCCTATTATAAGCAATTTGGTTGGAAAGAAGGTGATTTTCCTAATGCTGAAAATTATTATAAACACTGCATCAGTCTTCCAATGTATCCTACCTTAACAGACGAAGAACAAAATTATGTCATCACTAAAGTATTAGAATATCAGAATGCTTAGTATAGCAATAATACCTGCACGCGGAGGCAGTAAACGTATTGAACGGAAAAATATTAAGGAGTTTAATGGAAAACCAATAATTGTGCATGCAATTGATTTGGCAATTCAATCCAAACTTTTTCATGAGGTAATGGTATCAACGGATGATGATGAAATAGAATCTATTGCAATTATGAATAATGCAAAAGTGCCATTTAAACGGAGTATTGAAAACTCGAATGATTTTGCAACATTGACTGATGTTTTAATTGAAGTATTAATGAAGTATAAGGAGTTAGGTAAAAATTTTGACACAGTATGTTGTATACTTCCTACTGCAGCATTAATAAGTCAAATTCGATTAAAAGAGGGATATGATAAGTTAATGAGTGGAAAGTTTAATGCTATAGTGCCTGTTATAAAGTTTGCTTATCCAATACAAAGGGCATTAAAGAATCATGGTGGTTTTTTAAAAATGCGCGAGCCAGATCATTATCGTTCTCGCTCTCAGGATTTAGAATCATATTTTCATGACTCTGGACAGTTTTATTGGATTGAAACAGAAACATTGTTATATCAAAAAACTTTGTTTACTTCAAAAGCTGGATATGTTGAATTAGAAGAAACAGAAGCTCAGGATGTTGATAATATTTTAGATTGGAAAATGTTGGAGATTAAATATGATTTTTTAAAAAAAACAATTAAATAATTAACAAATAAATTATAGTAATATGGCATATCAAACGGAACAAGAAAAATTTTGGGCAGAAGAATTTGGGAACGAATACATTGAGAGAAATCAAGGAGATAAACTTTTAGCATCAAATTTAAATTTTTTTGTAAAAGCACTTAAACAATCTGGTAACATTACATCATGTCGAGAATTTGGTGCCAATATTGGAATGAATATGAAAGCGCTTAAATTATTATTTCCTGATATTAAACTTAAAGGAATTGAAATTAATAAAGAAGCATCAAATGAATTAAAAAAAACGATAGGTGAAGAAAATGTTTTTAATGGTTCGATATTTGATGCCAATGTTGAGGAAAAAGTTCAGCTATCTCTAATAAAAGGAGTTTTAATTCACATTAATCCAGATATGTTGCCTTTGGTTTATGATAAGCTATATCATTCAAGTATGAAGTATATTTTAATAGCCGAATATTACAATCCATTACCAGTAACAATTAGTTATAGAGGGCATCAGGATAGACTTTTTAAAAGAGATTTCGCAGGAGAATTTCTTAAAAAATTTCCTGATACAGAATTAATCGATTATGGTTTTGCATACAGAAATGATCCTGCATTTCCTCAAGATGATATTACATGGTTTCTAATTAAAAAATAATGTTTATGCAAATACGATATTGTAAAAAATGTTTATATCCAGAAACTAAACCAGATCTTCATTTTAATGAAGAAGGTGTTTGTAGCGCATGTATTGCCGCAGAACAAAAGGATAAAGGAATTGACTGGAAACAGAGAGAAAAAGATTTTAAAGACATTGTTGAGCATTACAAATTACCACCTAGTAAAATTGGATATGATTGCTTAATTCCAGTTAGTGGAGGAAAGGACAGCACTTACCAAGCGTATTTCATGAAGGAGGTTTGTGGATTAAATCCTTTGTGTGTATGTTTTGAAACTACTGCAGTAACTGAATTAGGACAAAAAAATTTAGATAATCTTGCAAAAATGGGAATGGATGTCATCCATTTCAAGAAAAATAATGTTGTCTATAAAAAAATGGTTGTTGAAAGTTTCAAACGAGTAGGTGATGAAATGTGGCCTAATCATATAGGTATTTTTACTATACCCGTTATGATGGCCGTAAAGTTTAATATTCCCTTAATTATTTGGGGAGAAAATCCTCAACAAGAATATGGTGGTCCATCCCTGGAAACCGTAAAGAATAGAATATTAAACAGAAAATGGCTCGAGGAATTTGGCGGTTTATTAGGAAACCGCATACAAGATATGATTGGGGTCGATGGTATTACTGAAAAAGAATTAACACCTTATTTTTATCCGTCGGATGAAGATATTGAACGTGTTGGGGTTACTGGTATATTTCTAGGGCATTACTTTTTTTGGGATGCTAGAAAACAATTGGAGATTGTAAAAAAACATGGTTTTTCTATTAAAGAGGATGGTCCAACCGAAGGTACTTATACTAATTACGAAAATATTGATGAGAAATTAGTTAGTTTACATGATTATTTAAAATATGTAAAATATGGCTTTGGACGCGCCTCAGATCATGCTTGTATTGATATTAGAAATAATAGAATTACTAGAGAAGAAGGTTTGAAATTAGTTAAGCAGTTTGATGGAAAATATCCTCATTACGGTATTAATGAATTTATAAAATATTCCGGTATGAGCAAGGAAGAAGTAGATGAAATAATTGATTCATTTACAAATCCAATTTTATTTGCTCAAGATGAAAATGGAAAATTTAAACGTGATGATGATTTTAACCTTATACGTAATTTCGAAATTTCTTAAATCATATAATGGTAGCGATTATTGATTATGGAATGGGAAATGTGGCCTCTGTTCAAAAAGCCCTAAATTTTCTGAAAATAGATAGTGTTGTAACTAACAATCATAAGCTTATTAGTGAATCAGATTGTATTATTTTACCTGGCGTGGGCTCATTTATGCAAGGTATGACGAATCTTGAAGAGAAGGGATTAGATGTTTTGTTAACTCATGAAGTTCTAGAAAGAAAGAAAAAGTTTCTTGGGATTTGTTTGGGTATGCAATTAATTATTGAGCAAGGAACCGAACCTCTTGATTATAAAGGTTTAGGATGGATTAAAGGCTCTGTTAAAAAAATAGACACTGAAGGATTACGTGTACCTCATATGGGTTGGAATAATATTTCTGTAATTAATAATGTCTATTATCGAGGTATTGATGATTTAGATTTTTATTTTATTCATAGTTATCATATGATACCTGAAGATAAACAAGTAGTTGCAGCAACTGTAAATTATGGTATTGATTTAGTAGCTTCAATTCAATCTGAAAATATTTTTGCTACCCAGTTTCACCCCGAAAAAAGTCAGATTGCTGGCTTAACACTTTTACGAAATTTTTTTGAATTCAATGCTTAAAGTAAGAATCATCCCAATCTTAACATTCAACGGTTTTGGATTAGTAAAAACTAAAAACTTTACTAATCCTCGTATGATTGGAAATCCTGTTCAAGCAGCTCGCGTATATAATAGTAGAGGAGTAGATGAGTTGGTTTTTTTAGATATTTTCGCATCCGAACAAAACAGAAAAATAAATTTAAAGTTAGTTGCTGATGTAATTAAAGAGTGTTATATGCCAGTAGCTATTGGTGGAGGTATAAAAACAGTTGAAGACATTAGTAGTTTACTTAAAATCGGTGCAGATAAAGTTGTTATTAAAACACTTATCTTAGATTGTCCAGATTTTATAAATGAAGCTTCTAGTGTGTTTGGAGCACAGTGCATCACAATTGCAATTGATACTATTAAAATTGATAACGATTATTTTATTTTTAATAAAAAGAACAATCATATTAAGCTTACTGATTTTTTAAACACTATTTCGAAATTTAAATTTGGAGAAATAATTTTAACCTCTGTAAATAATGATGGAATGATGAATGGTTTTGATTTAGATTTAGTTAGATTGGTTGAAGAAAATATACCAGTTCCAATCGTAGTTACCGGAGGTGGTGGAGAACCATCACATTTTCAAGAGTTGTTTACAAAAACAGATGTGGAAGCTGTTGCAGCATCAAGCATTTTCCATTTTACACAGTATACGCCTCATGATATAAAAAAATCCATAAATGATATTGGTAAACCTGTCAGAATTTTAAAGAATTCAGTTATCTAACAAATAGTTTGTTTTTTATGAAAAAAATTATTTTTAGGGCAGATGGTAATAGTGAGGTTGGATTAGGTCATCTCTATCGCATTTTTGCGCTTATCGAAATTTTTAAGTCTGTTTCAGAATATATTATTTTAACAAAAATCGAAACAACTACATCTGCCATTCCCACTGACTATAAATATGAGTTTATACCGGGTAATATATCCATAATAGATGAACCAGCGTGGATAAGCCAGCATTATCCATCTGATATATACCTCATTGTTGCAGATGGTTACCAATTTAGTTCTCAATATCAAAAAACCATAAAAGATTTTAATTATAAATTAATTTATATTGATGATCAAATTAAGGATAAAATGTATGCTGATATAGTAATTAACCATGCATTATCTGTTAACTCATCATTATACAATTCTGAATCTTATACTAAATTCGCCCTAGGCACTTCATTTGCCATTTTAAGGCCATTGTTTTTACAAGCTGCTGGTCGCAAAAGAGAAATAAAGAGTTTGCAAACAGCCTTTGTGTGTTTTGGAGGTTCTGATCCTAATGATCTTACTTTTAAAGCAACTAAGGCGCTTCTTAACGTTGGTGTATTTAATAAGATTAATGTCATAATTGGTGCTGCCTATAAACACACAAAAATTAGAGAAATAGAAAGTGTAAGTAAGGAATTGTTTATTTATCAAAATTTAACCGAAACTGAATTAATCAGTATTATGGAAAACTCAGATTTTGCCATTGCTCCTTCTAGTACCATAGTATATGAATTATGTTGTATTAAAATGCCAATACTTTCAGGTTACTCGGTTGATAATCAAAAGAACATATACGAAGGGTGCGTAAAAAGTGGCTGTATTATTGATGGGGGCAATTTTCAGAACTACACAATAAAGGATTTTGAAAACCAAATAAAAAAAGTTACCCAAGAAAAAGATTACAGTACTTATTTATCGGCTCAAATGAAAATGTTCGATGCTAAGATTAAACACCGTTTCATAAATTTAATTTATCCTATAAATTATCGAATGGCTGCTGCTTCTGATATGTTACTGCTTTATGATTGGTCTAATGAAAAAGAAACTCGAACTAATTCATACCACTCAGAACCAATTGATTTGCAAACGCATAAAATTTGGTTCCATAAAAAACTTAAGGATAATAATACCTTGATTTATATTGCTGAAGTAGAACATGAGCCAGTTGGTATTGTAAGATATGAAATAGGTATCGAAAAAGCAATTGTTGGAGTTATAGTTAACAGTAAATTTAGAGGAAAAGGATTGGCTTCACTTTTTCTTTCGGACACTGTTAAATTATATTTTGAAAAAAGTGAGAAACCAATTTTTGCATACATTAAAAAAGAAAATATAGGCTCGAAACGATCTTTTGAAAAAGCAAACTATGTTTTTTTGAAAGAAGAAATGACTCATGGTTTTAATAGTTACGTTTATAAAAAAGAAAAAGAATGATGTTAAAAAATAAAGGATGTTTTATAATTGCTGAATTATCGGCTAATCATGGCGGGCAACTAGAAATTGCTCTGGAAACGGTTAGGGCTGCTAAAAGAGCAGGAGCAGATGCCATAAAGCTTCAAACCTACACAGCCGACACAATTACACTTAATGTTAAAACCGACGATTTTAAAATCAAACAAGGTACACATTGGGATGGTCAGTATTTATATGATTTATATAAGGAAGCCTCTTTACCATGGGATTGGCATAAACCAATTTTTGAGGAAGCTAAAAAACAGGGTTTAATTTGTTTCTCTTCGCCTTTTGATAAAACCGCCGTTGATTTTTTGGAAACATTAAACGCTCCTATTTATAAGATAGCGTCTTTTGAAATAAATGATATACCATTGATAGAATACGTTGCTTCAAAAGGTAAGCCAATAATTATTTCTACAGGAATTGCAAGCATAGAAGATATAGAATTAGCGATAGAAACATGTAATAAGTTAGGAAATAGTAGTATAATATTATTAAAATGCACTTCGGAATATCCAGCTGCGCCAGAAAATGCAAACTTACTAACAATCCCCGATCTTAAAAAAAGATTTAATGTTGAAGTAGGTTTATCTGACCATACAATGGGTGTGGAAGGACCTATAGTAGCAGTTGCATTGGGCGCAACAGTTATTGAAAAGCATTTTATTTTAAGAAAAGAGATTGGCGGTGCAGATGCGCATTTTTCGTTAACAGAAGAGCAATTTAAACAAATGGTAGATTCTGTTCGTATTACTGAAAAAATGTTAGGGAAAGTAGACTATGAAATGACGGAGAAGAAAAAAAGAAGTAGAGAGTTCTCAAGATCACTTTTTGTTACAGAAGATATTAAAAAGGGCGATGTATTAACCGAAAGTAACATTCGTTCAGTTAGGCCAAATTTTGGTTTGCATACAAAGTATTATAAAGATATTTTAGGAAAAAAAGTTACAGTTGATTTAGAAAAAGGCACACCAATGAGTTTAGACTACATATCTAAGTAAGAAAAACAGTTGTGGTAAAAATAGCTCAAATAGATAAAAAATCATTATTTAATTTAATTATAAGAGGAAGTTCTGTCCTCTCTAGATTTGTATTGTTATTTTGCTTAGGTAGATATTTTACTACTGAAGATTTAGGAAATTATGGAATTTTTTATACTTCAATAAGTTTAGGTATTTTATTGTTAGGTGTTGATTTTTATACTTTTGCTAACCGGGAGTTGTTATATGCCGATGATGGCAAAAAGTTAACTGTTATACGAAATCAATTTTTATTTTATATAGTTACTTATTTAATTTTTCTTTTACCTTTTGTATTGTTGTTTACCTACGATGTTTTGCCAATTAAATACATTGTGTTTTTTTATTTTATTATTATTTTTGATCATATTTCACAAGAGTTTTACCGACTTTTTACCATATTATCATACCCAGTATTTGCTAATTGGTTACTGTTTTTAAGAAACGGAATATGGGTTATTATGTTAGTAGCAATATTCCTTATTTTTAAAATTAGTGACTATTCATTAAGTTATGTTTTTACTGGCTGGTTAATTGGATCCGCTTTATCAATTGTTTTAGCTTTAACAAAAGTGTATCAATTATATGGAAAGGAAAAACTAGATAAAGTAAATATAAACTGGTTTTTAAACGGTTTAAAAGTTTGCTCACTCTATTTTTCATCTACAATTGCATTAATAAGCATCGAGCATTTAAACCGCTATTTAATTAAATATTGGTGTGGTATTTCAAAATTAGGTGTTTTTACTTTTTTTAGCCAAATTGCTAATTTTATAAACGTAGTTATTTTTACATTGTTCATTATGGTTATTTATCCAAAGTTAGTAGAAGCGGTAAATCTTAAGAATTGGGATAATTATAACAGTCTTAAAGATAATTTGAATAAAAAAGTAATTTTTTATTCTATAATAATTGGAGTTTTACTAATTTTCTTAATTTACCCTATGATTTATTCGATCAATAAATCAGAATATTATTCATATTTACCAACTTACTTTTTACTTGTTTTAGCTAATATTTTTTTAAATATTTCTTCAGTATATCATTACACACTGTATGCATTAAAAAAAGATTCATTTTTGTTTTATTCAACTTTAATTGGTGCAATATTTAGTGTTACATGTAATATAATTTTAATTCAATTTTTTTCAATTTTTGGAGCATCTATTGCTCTAATAGCAAGTTATATCACTTTATTAGTTTCAAAAATTATTTTTTTAAAAAAAGCAGAAGCTGAAATATCTCAACAAATATAAAATGAGTATAAATAAAAAAAAATATCAACATCTATTTATTTGTTACACGCCATTACATGTACTAATAGCTCAAAAAGTAATTCAAATTGAGGCAGTACAAAATTTTGTATTAGTTTTTTACTACCAAAATAACACAGAAAAAACAAAGTTTTATTTTAATAAAATTGCACAAATGGCTGATGAGGTATTTTATATACAAAAAATTAATAGCCCTTTTTACACTTTAAAAACTATACTTAGCATTGCATATAAGCTAAATGCATTATTAATAAAAAATCCTAATGTGTATGTTGGCAATATAAAAACAATATACTCTAGGCTTTTAATTTTTTTAGTAGGTGCAAAAAAAATTAATTCATTTGATGATGGAATGGGAAATGTTTGTGGAGAAGGGTATTTTTACGATGATATTAAACCTACATTAAAAACTCAATTTTTATCTTTAATTGGACTAGATTTTTCATACAGTAAAATCTACAGTAAAATAAAAAAACATTACACAATTTACACTACACCAAACGTGATGCCAAATTGTTACCACATAAACCTTTTTGAATTTAAAGATATAGATAAAGTTATTAGAGAAAACTCTAAAACAACGGTATTGTTAGTAAGCACATTACAAGAAGAAAATCTTTTTCCTTTACAACAAGAAATTAATTTATATCAATATTTAATTGATACTTTCGAAGTAAAATATGCAATTCCGCACCCTTTATCTAAACACGAGCGTATTTTTGACCCAAATGTAACCATTATTAAATCTGATTTAATTGCTGAAGAAATTATTATGGAATTAAAAAATAAATACAAACATATTAAACTTATAGGCATATATTCTTCTACGCTAATTCACCTAGCTAATGTTGATGGTATTGAATGCATAAACTTTGAATTAGATTACAATGTTAATTTAGATGTAACCAAACAGTTTTTTAAAGATAATAATATAAAATCGTTTCATTCCAATGTAAAATTTATTTAAAATGCGCATTACTTCTGGCATCATTTTTTTTTTAATATTATTGTATCCTTTTTTTTATGCAAATTCATTAGTAGCATCCTCGGCTAGCTATACCTTTTCATTATTTTACTTTTTACCACTTACTTTGTTATTTTTTTTATTAAATTTTGGTAAAAAATCCATTCAAGAACTAAAAAAAAACAGAGTAAATTTATTTTTACTAGGTTGTGTATTTATTATAATTTTATTAAATACAAATGATATACGTTATTTAAAACCCTTGCTGTTTATTGTTTATCTAATTAATTTATACTTATTAAGTTTAACAATTAATTTTAAAGAAAACGAAAAACTAATTAAGTACGCTTTTGTTAGTTTTGTGATTTTATCTGTATTGTATTTAGGCTATTCGCACAGATATTTAGATGGGGATAGGTACTTTGCCTTTCTTATAAGTCCAACAGTTTATAGCGTTTATGCTGAGGTTTTTTTGATTTTGTTAATTTATATAATCAAAAAACCAAGTGTTAAATTCGTAGTTTTTGTTATTGCAGGTATATTTATTGTAATTTCAAAAACGCGCTTAAATTTAGTATTTTATATTTCAATTCCGTTTTTAATTTATTTGTTAGAGAATGTTAAGGTATCAAAGTTAAGAGTAGTTCTAGTTTATATATTTTGTTTAAATATGCTTTACCCAATTTATTCATTTTTGGTTCAATTTGATTTTGGTAAAAAAAGTTTAGTTTCATCAAGGTATGAGAGCGGAAGAGATTCATCTTTTGGTTTAAGAAACCATATAAATTATTTAGTGTATAATGAGTACTTAAATAAAACATCGGTTGGCGAAAAATTATTTGGTAAGGGTTCAGAAGAAGCACGAAAGCTGGTATTAAAAAAAATTAAGTATGATATTTTTCCACATAATGATTTTATAAGATTGGCCTACGATTTTGGAATTATTTGCACGATTTTATTTTTATTTTTTTTGTACCGAATATCAAGAATAAATAATGTATCATTTTTAATATTATTACTTTATTTGTTTTCTTTTTACCACAATATGGTTTATGATTTCTTTTTAATCTCAATACTTGTTTTTTATTCAGGCATTAAACATAAAAATGAAATAGTTAAAGAATTACCAAGTTAATGATATGGAAAGAATATTAGTTGGAAGAATACCCGTAGATTTATTTACCGAAGATTCGTTGCATCAATTAATTGGGGATGCTATCACATCAAATCAAAAAAAAACAGTTTTAAATTCAAACGCACATTTTGTACAGTTGGCAAACTCCGAACATCCATGGTTAATTGATTATTTTAACAATGAAGTAGATTATGTAATGTGCGATGGTTCGGGCTTACAATTAGCTGCTAAATTAACAGGCAGAAAAGTGCCCGAAAAAATTGCATATAACATTTGGTTTTGGAATTTCGCTAAGTATTGTGCTCAAAATAAATTTTCTATTTTTTTATTAGGCGCAAAAGATGGAGTAGCTAAGCAAACAGCCGAGAATTTAATGACAAAAACCCCTTCTTTAAAAGTTTTTTATCACCATGGTTATTATGATAAAACATCAGGAAGCATGGATAACGAAAATGTAATTAAAATTGTAAATGAATCTAAAGCTGATGTATTATTGGTGTGTTTTGGTATGCCAATACAAGAAAAGTATATAAGAGATAATTTTGATAGATTTAATACAACTATTTTTATGAGTGGTGGTGGCGCTTTAGATTTTTTTTCTGGAAATGCCAAAACAGCACCTTATATTTTTAGAGCTTTGTATTTAGAATGGTTTTATCGCCTATGCTCAGACCCTAAAAGATTATGGCGAAGATACTTTTTTGGAAATATAAAATTTTTATACTACGTTTTTAAATACAGAAATGTTAAGTAAGTATATCCCTAAAGCATTATTAACGAAAGAAAATTTATTTCTATTTTCTTTCTTTTTAATCATATTTACAATGCCTATTTCTCCAAATTTAAATAGCATTTGCATAATTATTTTAGCAATTATTTGGATTTTGTCGGGTTCTTTTTTGAATTACAAAAACTTTTGTAATGTAAATTTTATAAGTCATGCTGTTTTATATGCAATGTTTATTGTAGGTGTATTTTATTCTGAGGATAAAAAAAATGCTTTTTTTCAGTTAGAACAAAAGTTTTCGTTGCTAGCATTTCCTATTATTTTTAGTACAATGCCAAAGCTTAAAGAAAAACATTACAACTACATATTGTATGGTTTTGTTGTATCTACCTTAATCTATACTTGCTATTGCTTGTGCGCTGCGTTTTATTTTAATTATATAGTTGATTCTTCTTTTAGTATTAAAGAAAATTATTTTACCAATCAAACATTAGCTGGATACATTGGTTTTCATTCAACATATTTTTCTATTTATATAATTATTAGTTTGGTAATTATTTTTGATTTTTTATTAAAAAATAAACTATCTACACTTAACTATATATTAACCCTTACGATTAGTGCTTTTTTTATTTTTTTTATTTTTCTATTAGCTTCAAGAATAATTATGTTATCGCTAATTGTTTTGTTGTTGGTTTTATTGATTAAATTCTTAGTTAGCAAAAAAATGAATTTTATTCAAGGTCTTTTTATTGCAGTTAGTTGTATTATTGGGGGGTTGTTTTTTTTTAAAAGTGATTATTTGAAAAATAGAACAAATGAAATTTTAAATGTTAACACATTAGATTTGATAGGTAGTAATAACGAAAATGGAGTTTCGCAACGAGTGTTTTTTTGGCAAAATGCACTTGAAATTATTAAAGGTAGCCCTTACATTGGCTATGGTACTGGTGATGTTTATTTGCAATATGATAAACAGTATGATAAATTGTTAGCACAAAACCCTCATTATCCGCCTAGCGTAATTGCAGCTATAATTTTTTTTAAAGAAAAAAACTATAATACTCATAGTCAGTACTTGCAAGTATTAATTTCTTTTGGTAGTGTTGGGTTGTTTGTTTTTTTAGCTTATCTTTTTAATCTTTTTATTAATTCTATTCGCACTAAAAACATAATTTACCTTTCTTTTTTATTACTTTTTGTTTTAGTTTTTTTTACTGAAAGTGTTTTTGAGAGGCATTACGGCATTGTATTTTTTATGTTTTTTAATTCTATTTTTCTTTTCCATTCTCCAAAAGCCCAAAAATAATATTACAAGCACTTTATAATTTGTTAGATTATTTAATCCAATAATTTTGGTCTTTTTTTATTTTAGGTTATTAAGAATAAAGTTCTTAGTCAAGATTGTGTCCTAATAGAATTTCTATTAATACTTTGTGCTTAATTACTTTTTTTTATAATAGATAATTATACTAAAGATAAAGCCAATTATACAGCCAATTAAAATAAAAACTCCTTTTCCAAATCCTTCAGGTTCTGTATTATGATAAAATCCCACTAAAACATTAAAACTATTATTTAATTTTTGTTCTTTTTGAACTGAAATTTTTTCATCAAATAAATATTCACTCACTTCATAAAGAGTTGATGGATCAATTGCTTCTATATTAATCCCATTCCCTGTGGTTCTAGTAATGATACTTTCAGCTACAATTTCTTTTAAACTGTCTAAACTTTCGAGTTCTATATTTAGTCTATGAATCTTCTGATTTAAAATTTCGCTGTCAATTGATTTTAATTTACTTACATATTCATTAGATTCTAAGTAATGAAGAATACCTTTTTCAAGGCTGTCAAGTGCAGTCAAATCAAATACTTCTAAGTCTAATTTAAAAGGAATTACAACATGAGCGGAGTCTTCGTATATTTTTTCGTTTTTTTGAGTGATTGGTTTGTATTCAATACTTTTAATCTGATCAATGTATTTTGAACCAATGTTAAATTTACGGGCAATTTCCTCCTCACTATTTGAATTTTCAATTAATAATCCAAGAGTTTTAATCATCTCTTCACAATATGCATTATCAAACCGCTCATTTGAAATTAGAAGAGTGGATTTGTAATAAGGTTTGGTATTGTAAAATATTAAATAACCTAGCACCCCCCCACTAATTATAAAAACTGAAAGTTTAAATTTATTTTGAAAACTATAAACGATAATCGAGTTAATATTTTTAAAAATACTTTTTATTATATTTTTAAAAATACCTAAAATTATACCTAAATCGATTTCTTCTTGCTTATTGTGTTCCATTAAATTAAGGTGGGTTCTAAAAATTCATTTTTAGAGATTTGAATAAAAATCGCAGAACTCATTAAACGATTTTTTGTAATCTGTATTTCAAAAATACGCTATTTTTTTCTTATTTCAACATGATTTTTCTATCTATCTATCTATCTATCTATCTAACAGTATATTTAATTTCAATAGCGTCCTAAATAATTTTTAGCGCGAATAAACTTATTGATTTTACTAGCATTTCCTGCATAGAATGTCATTTTTTCAAAATAGAACCCCCTGTATAAGTTCTGGAGGTGGTTTA
>JBKDJY010000071.1:0-33787 GCA_046345275.1 Bacteroidota bacterium | reverse complement strand
TTTATTATTTGGTTTTGAAATACTATCAACATCAATCATATATAAATCGCCAGCAGTATCAACATGATTGCTTCCAATAATGGATAGGCTTTCAGGGGGAGCAATTTTAAAATCGATGCCACTCGAAACCAACGTGAGCATATGATTAATAATGACTTGTGAACTTAAATCTTTAGCGCAAAAAATAATTTCATTTATTTGATGAACTTTAATTATTTCATCGATTTGATTTAAATTACCAATAAAATTAGAATGCCTGAGGGTATTATTTTCTGTAGTTACAAATCCAATAAAAGATAATTTTATTTGAGTTTGGTTTAATAAAATAGAAACTCTTTTAAACTCTGCTTCTTCTCCGATGACAGCGATGCGCTTTTCATTATCTTTATTTAAAGTGTAATTTTTAAAATTGATGACATGCAAAAGCAAACGAATGCCGATAACGCAAATTAAAGCACTTAGAGTTCCAAATAAAATAAGTGCTCTAGAAAACCGCAAGCTTTCTGGCAATAGAGAATAAGCCATTAAAATAAAAACCGAACCAAAAACAACCCCCTTTATTATTTTTAATAATTTAATGGGTTTGTCGTATCCTCCGTTAAAATAAATTGCAATAACCCAAATCAATGCATATAGCGGAAAGGCTGTATTTACTATGTGAAGAGAATAAACATCGATATCTAGCCCTGAATTATATAAGTATATTTTTTTAATGGCGTATAGACTTAAAACGATGGAAATGAAGTCAATAATTGGAATGGTAAATGTTTTAAAAAATCTATTAGTTAGTGCAAATCCGGCTTTTAAAATAATTGCAAAATATATTAGAAGATTTAAGCAAAAAGCTTGTGAACCGCTAAAATGTTTTTTGGAAAAAATGGCCATTGCTTTATAAAAAATAACAATGTAATTTAAACTACTACGCTTTGTGCTTTCTCCTTTATAGTGAATTATTTGCGTTTCAGGGAAATAATAATTTTTATACCCTGCTTTTTTTATACGATAAGATAAATCAATATCTTCTCCATACATAAAAAAATGATCATCTAAATTGCCTATACTGTCTAGGACAGATTTTCGAACAAGCATAAAAGCCCCGCTGATCACATCTATTTCATTAATTTTATTCTCTGATAAGTAAGTTAAATGGTATTTGCCAAATCGCTTGGAATTTGGAAATAATTTTGATAAGCCGAACATTTTATAAAAAGCTACTTCGGGAGTTGGCAGTCCTCTTTTAGATTCAGGAGCAAAATTTCCTTTACCATCAAGCATTTTCACGCCCAATCCACCTGCGTCCTTATGGTTGTCCATAAATTTAATAATTTTATCAAAAGTATCTTCTTGAACAACTGTATCAGGATTGAGTAGCAAAACATACTCGCCTCTCACCCTTTCGATAGCTTGATTATTTGCAGCAGAAAAACCGAGATTCTTTTTATTTTCAATTAAATGTACGCTAGGAAATTTTTCTTTTATAAGAACGCTAGAACCATCTACGGAATTATTATCGACAACAAAAATTTCACAATTGATATTTTCAGAGGATTTATAAACAGAAAACAAACACTGCTCAATAAAATGCTTGACGTTGTAATTTACAATTATGACGGATAGCTTTACCAAGATTAATAAGCTCTAAAAGTACCAAAATATTGCCTTTATTGGCTGTAGTCAGAAATATAAAGTTCGTAAAGCAGAAAAGTAATAAAAAAAGTATTAATTTCGCAGTCTAATTTTTTAAGTCATCTTAAATTATTGGCCCCGTAGCTCAGCTGGATAGAGCAACAGCCTTCTAAGCTGTGGGCCATTGGTTCGAATCCAATCGGGGTCACTGAATAGCAAAAAACACTTGTTAGTGAATAGATCGAAGTCTTACTTAATCAAAAAGTTAAGCATTTGTTTTTTCTATCATAATGCTCGCTTAGTTTATTTTTCTTTCACTCAGAACTCCCTTACCTATACAGGTGCTATGTTGTATCTAAAGTCAAATCATCAAAAATTTTTTTTAAATTTTTGGTAAAACAATAAATTTTTGTAACTTTGGAGTCGGTAAAATCACTTTTTCCATTCATGGGTAGTTTTTTTAGTAAAGTTTAAATTACTGGAATTAGTGGTTTTACCGATTTTTTCCTTTTTACATTTCTTTCAATTTAGCTTTTTTGAATTTAATTCAAGGGCTAAAGGTTTTACGAAATATTGAAATTTAAAGACGTGAGCTTAATTTTATTGATGGATAATTTTCAAATAAGTTCCAAAATCCAAGTTGACTTAGCATCGCAGTATGTTTTAATTAACAATTAAATCCAATCTGTTTAAAATTAATTAGCGATATCCCTTCCGTATAGCATATCTTCGATTCCATAAAAGATGATTAAAACAACAGAGGCCAAAGAAACCCCTTTAATGAAGCAATATAATAACATTAAGGCGAAATATCCTGATGCTATTTTATTATTTCGGGTTGGTGATTTTTACGAAACATTTGGTGAAGATGCCATAAAATCTGCAAAAATATTAGGGATAACTCTTACAAAACGTGCAAATGGTCAATCTACTTTTATCGAATTAGCTGGCTTTCCTCATCATTCCGTAGACTCCTATTTGCCAAAATTAGTTAGAGCAGGCTATCGGGTTGCAATTTGTGATCAGTTAGAAGATCCTAAATTAACCAAAAGTATTGTCAAAAGAGGAGTTACTGAGTTGGTAACGCCTGGTGTAACTTTTAATGATAAAGTACTCGAACACAAAACAAATAATTTTTTATCGAGTGTTTATATTGATAAAGATAAGGCAGGCATTTCTTTTTTAGATGTTTCTACTGGAGAATTTTTAATTGCAGAAGGCACTTTGAGTTATATTGAAAAATTAATTCAAACATTTAAACCCAATGAAATTTTAATTGAAAAAAATAAAAAGCAAACCTTATTAAATGCAATTGGCGAAAATTTTTATTTATTTCCGCTTGATGATTGGGCGTTTACCTACGATTTTGGCTATGAAACTTTAATAAAACACTTTGGAACTAATTCTTTAAAAGGTTTTGGAGTGGAGCATTTAAATAATGCCATTGCTTCATGTGGTGCCATATTGCATTATTTGGGAGAAACAAAACACGATAAGCTACAACACATTAGCGCAATTTCACGAATTGAAGAAGATCAATATGTTTGGCTAGATCGTTTCACAGTTCGCAATTTAGAATTGTTTAGCCCAAGTAATCCAAACGGAAAATGTTTAATAGATATTATTGATAACACAGTTACGTCAATGGGGTCGAGGCTTTTAAAGCGTTGGTTATCGCTGCCCTTAAAACAAATTGATTTAATTAATGAACGCTTAGATGTAGTTGATTTTTTTATATTGAATAACATCAAACAATCAGAATTGAGATCAATGTTAAATGATATTGGAGATTTAGAAAGATTAATCTCAAAAGTATCGGCTGGCAAAATTAATCCACGCGAGTTGGTTCAACTCAAAAGGTCTTTGAAATTAATAGCTCAAATAAAAACATTGCTTCAGAATTGCGAAAACAAATCCCTTATAAAAATAAACGATCAATTAAACCCTTGTCAAGTAATGTGTAATCGTTTAGAAGCTGAATTGAATGAAGAAGCACCCATTCTATTAAATAAAGGAAATGTAATCAATAAGGGCGTAAACGTTGAGTTAGATGAATTACGTTCAATAGCTTTTTCAGGCAAAGATTATTTAATACAAATTCAACAAAGAGAAATTGAACGCACAGGTATATCTTCTTTAAAAGTATCTTACAATAATGTATTTGGATATTATTTAGAAGTAACAAATGCGCATAAAGATAAAGTGCCAAATGATTGGATTCGTAAGCAAACGCTAACGGCTGCCGAGCGGTATATTACACCAGAATTAAAAATCTATGAAGAAAAAATTTTAGGAGCCGAAGATAAAATAGCTCTGTTAGAGCAAAGTATTTATGCCAATTTAGTATCTGATTTAATTGAATACATCTTGCCCATTCAACTTGATGCAAGTTTAATTGCCCGTTTAGACTGTCTTTCTTCATTTGCATTCTTGGCACAAGAAAATCATTATTCAAAACCAAAAATAACTGATTCGTTTGCTTTAAATATTTTAGAAGGAAGGCATCCAGTTATAGAAAAGCAAATTCCAATCGATACAAGTTATGTGAGTAATTCTGTTTTTATAGATAATGATTCACAACAAATTATGATGATTACTGGCCCCAATATGAGCGGTAAGTCAGCGCTGCTTCGTCAAGTAGCTTTAATAGCTTTAATGGCTCAAATCGGCAGCTATGTGCCAGCCGATAGTGCTGAAATAGGTATTATAGATAAAATATTCACAAGAGTTGGTGCAAGTGATAACATCTCTTCAGGCGAATCAACCTTTATGGTTGAAATGAATGAAACAGCCAGTATATTAAATAATTTAAGTGAACGTAGTTTAATATTATTAGATGAAATAGGAAGAGGGACATCTACTTACGATGGTATTTCAATTGCATGGGCCATTGCAGAGTATATTCATAACCAGCCGAAACACAAAGCTAAAACACTTTTTGCAACCCATTATCATGAACTCAATGAAATGGCTAATTATTTTCCGCGCATAAAAAATTTTAATGTTTCTGTTAAAGAAGTAAATAATAAAATTATCTTTTTAAGAAAATTGCAAGAAGGAGGCAGCGAACATAGTTTTGGAATACACGTAGCACGCATGGCGGGTATGCCAAAGGAAGTATTGAACAGGGCTAACGATATTTTAAAAAAATTAGAAAAAAATCACGAATTAGAATCAGGCGCATTAGATCAGTCGCTCGTCAAATCCAATGGAGTTGAGCAAAGCACTTCTAACAGTGATTATCAATTAAGTTTTTTTCAACTCAACGATCCTGTTTTAGAACATTTGAAAAACGAATTATTAAAAGTTGACATTAACACCTTAACGCCTGTTGAGGCTTTAATGAAGTTAAATGACGTCAAGCGCTTATTAGGAGCTTAATTTCCCTTACAAATTATTATATTAAATATTTTGCCAAACTAAAAAATCACTTATATTTGCAATCCAAATTAAATTTTTGGAAGTTCTTTTTAATCACATTTACAAGCGAAAGTAGCTCAGTTGGTAGAGCGTAACCTTGCCAAGGTTAAGGTCGCGGGTTCGAGACCCGTCTTTCGCTCACAAGCAATTTCAATATTGTTTATCATCAATAATGCCCTGGTGGTGGAATTGGTAGACACGCAGGACTTAAAATCCTGTGTCTTCGCGGACGTACGGGTTCAAGTCCCGTCTGGGGTACTTTGGGCGACTTAATCAAAAAATTATTTGATAGTCGCCCTTTTATTTTTGTTAAAAAAACATTGTTAAAAAAGATATTTAAAAAAACACCTTGCAGAAAATGCATTTACGAAATTATTACAAGCCGCTATTTTGGTTCAGAATATTTCAAACATTTTCAAAAAGATGATTGGTCGATATGGTGTAAACTAATAATCATCCATTGAGTCATAAAATAGTTGGCGTTACTGTTTTCGAAAATCATATTTTCTCGTTCCGCAATTATCCTAACAATCAAAAGAAAATAAGCAATAAGGATTTTTCCATAAACAAACATACAGACATACTTGCTCCCTTTGATTTTACAATCAAATCACAAACTTTTATTGATAGGATAAACCAAATGAATTATATTTCCGAATTATGTCATGCTATTAATAAAATTATATTTAAAACCGTTATATTTGAAATGTGGAATTTTCGGCAATTCAAATAGCTCAATTAATTAAGGGAAAAGTAGAAGGAAATGAACAAGTTAAAGTTTCAAATCTCTCTAAAATTGAAGAAGGAAAAATTGGGACCTTATCGTTTTTAGCAAATCCAAAATACAATCATTTTATTTATGATACAGATGCAAGTATCGTTATCGTCAATGAATCGCTGGTTTTAGAAAAGCCTGTGAAAATAGGTTGTACGCTAATTAGGGTAAAAGATTCATATGCCAGTTTCGCTAAATTATTAGAAATATATAACCAAGTAAAAGAAGAAAAAACAGGAATTGAACAACCTTCTTATATCAGTGATAGTGCCACTTTAGGAGAAAATTGTTATGTAGGCGCATTTGCATACATTGGAAATAATGTGAAAATTGGTAATCATGTAAAAATATATCCGCACGTTTACGTTGGGGATAATTGCGTGATTGAAAACAATACAACTCTTTTTTCGGGTGTAAAAGTTTATCATGATTGTAAAATAGGAAATCAGGTTATCATACATGCCAGCACCGTTATTGGTAGTGATGGCTTTGGTTTTGCGCCTCAAGAAGGAAAAGAATTTGCAAAAGTTCCACAAATTGGGAACGTGGTAATAGAAGATAATGTTGAAATAGGCTCTAATTGTTCAATAGACAGAGCGACACTTGGATCTACAATTTTAAGGAATGGCGTTAAATTGGATAATTTAGTACAAATTGCGCATAATGTTGAAATCGGTGAAAATACAGTAATTGCTGGCTTATCTGGAGTTGCCGGCTCAACTAAAGTTGGTAAAAATTGTATGATAGCTGCACAGGTTGGCATTGTTGGCCACATCAATATTGCCAATGGTGTAAAAATTGCTGGCCAAGCGGGAGTTGGAGCATCCATTGATAAAGAAGGAGAAATGGTTCAAGGCTCTCCAGCTTTTAATTTAGGGGACTTTAGAAGAAGTTATGTATTATTTAAAAACCTTCCTAAATTGAACAAACAAATTAATGAAATAGAAAAGAAATAGTACAATAAAACACACAAATATTATTTCGACATCATGGGTCGAAAACTTGACATGAGCGACAAACAAAGAACCATACAAAAACCAGCTTCGATAACAGGTAAAGGCTTACACACTGGCGAGCAAGTTACATTAACGTTTCAACCAGCCGAAATAGGACATTGGTATAAATTTCAACGAACTGACTTAGAAGGGCAACCCATTATAGAAGCTGACTGTGATTTAGTTGTTGACACTTCGAGAGGCACCACGCTAGAAAAAAACGGAGTCCGAGTGCATACGACGGAACATGTCCTTGCTGCTTTAGTTGGCTTAGGAATTGATAATTGTCTCATACAAGTTTCTGGGCCAGAAATGCCGATTATGGACGGTAGCTCTTTAAAATTTATTGAAATTTTAGAAGAAGCTGGAATAATAGAACAGGATGCTTTTAGAGATTATTTTGTGCTTGACGAAAGCATCACATTTGAAGATCCTATTAAAAAAGTTGAAATGCTAGCTGTTCCTCAAGACGCATTTAGGGTTACTGTGATGGTTGATTATGGGAGCGAAGTTTTAGGAACGCAGCATGCATCCATGTATCATGTTGGCGAATTTAAAGAACAAATAGCACCATGCAGAACATTTGTTTTTTTGCGCGAATTAGAAGCATTGATTAATCATAATCTCATTAAAGGTGGCGATTTAAATAATGCCATTGTGCTTGTGGATAGTGATTTGCCAGAAGATAAATTAGATTATTTGCGTAAAGTATTTAATCTGCCTAATATTGAATTAAAAGGAAGAGGTGTGCTTAACAATACAAAACTACGCTTTTTTAATGAGCCAGCTCGTCATAAATTATTAGACATTGTTGGGGATTTAGCTTTAGCTGGAAAGCCTTTAAAATTACATGTTTTAGCCGCATTACCAGGCCACGCTGGCAACGTTGCATTTGCTAAAAAATTAAAGGAATTAATTAAAAAGAAAAAATCAGAAAAAGATTTTTTAAAAATTGATTTAACTCAACCTCCTGCCCTTAATATTTTTGATATCATGAAATTGTTGCCACACAGGCAACCTTTTTTACTCATTGATAAGATCATGGAAATTTCTTTGACTCACGTCATTGGAGTGAAAAACGTTACTTTAAATGAAGAATTTTTTAATGGTCATTTTCCTGATAATCCCGTTATGCCTGGTGTTCTTTTAATTGAAGCCATGGCTCAATGCGGTGGCGTGTTAGTGTTAAGAACGGTGCCTGATCCTGAAAATTATTTAACGTATTTCATGAAAATTGATAATGTTAAATTTAAACAAAAAGTAATTCCTGGAGATACCGTCGTCTTTAGTTTAAGTTTATTGACTCCAATAAGAAGAGGCATTTGTCATATGAGCGGTATTGCTTATGTGAATAACAAGCCCGTGATGGAAGCTGAAATGATGGCCCAAATTGTAAAAGTAAAAGACACAGAAGTAAAAACAACAGAAAAACAACTTGTTTAAATAAAAATTAATAGAACCCTTTTAACGAATAAAATAATATGATCTCTCCCTTAGCCGTTATCAGCCCTAAAGCTAGGATAGGAAAAAATGTAGTTATCGAGCCTTTTGCAACAATTAAAGATGATGTCGTTATTGGTGATAATACGTACATTCATTCCAATGCGATTGTGTACCCAGACACGACCATTGGAAATAATTGTCAGATTTTTCCAGGAGCATTAATTGGCATTGTATCTCAAGATTTAAAATATAAAGGAGAAAAAACGACAACAATCATTGGAGATCATACAATCATTAGAGAATATGTAACCATTCATAAAGGTACTGCGGATAGAAAAACCACAAAGGTTGGAGATCATTGTTTAATTATGGCATACGCACACATAGCGCATGATTGTATTATTGGAAATAATGTAATCATTGCTAATAGTGTTGGACTTTCAGGACATATCACAATCGAAGATTTTGTAATTATAGAAGGCTTTAGTGGTCTGCAACAATTTCTAACCATTGGTGCGCATAGTTTTATTGCAGCCTTTTCTGTTTTACGAAAAAATGTACCTCCTTTTATACGAGTAGCGCGTAATCCATTGCAATACATCGGCGTAAACTCAATTGGCTTATCTCGTCGAGGGTTTACCAAAGAGGATATTCATCACATTGAAGATATCTATCGACTTATTTTTGTGCGTGGGCTCAACATGACCAATGCTTTAGAATTAATTGATCAAGAAATTCCAGATTCATTATTTAAAAATCAGATAGTTGAATTTATTAAAAATTCAAAAGACGGAATTGTTAAAGGGATTTAAATTTATTTAAGTATGGCGCGAATTCTTACTGGTATTCAAAGCAACAATGTGCCACACTTAGGAAATATTTTAGGGGCCATTCTTCCTGCAATTGTTTTAAGTAAAAAACCAGAAAACGAATCACTTTTTTTTATTGCAGATTTACATTCTCTTACTTCTCAAAAAAACGCACAATTAAGAAGAGAAAGTGTAAATTCAGTAGCAGCTGCATGGCTTGCATTTGATTTTGATACAGATAAAAATATTTTTTATCGTCAAAGTAAAATTCCAGAAGTTTGTGAATTGACTTGGTATTTAAATTGTTTTACGCCATACCCCATGTTGGCAAATGCACATTCATTTAAAGATAAATCTGAAAGATTAAAAGAAGTGAATTCGGGGTTGTTTACCTATCCAGTTTTGATGGCTGCCGATATTATCTTATATGATGCTAAATTTGTTCCAGTAGGTAAAGACCAAATTCAACACCTCGAGATGGCAAGAGACATTGCATCAAAGATTAATAGCGAATACAAAACAGATGTTTTTGTTTTACCTGAAGGATTGATTGATGCTAATGTGATGATAATACCAGGAATTGATGGTCAAAAAATGAGCAAATCTTATAATAATTTTATAAATATTTTTTTACCTGAAAAGGAATTAAAAAAAGTAGTGATGAGTATTGAAACTGATAGTACTCCCCTTGAAGAACCTAAAGATTACGAAACTTGCAATGTATTTAATTTATACAAATTAATAGCGAATACCTCTCAAATTGAAGAAATGAAAAAAAATTATTTAAGAGGTGGTTACGGATACGGCCATGCCAAAATAGCTTTGTATGATTTATTGTTAGAAAAATTTGACAAACCTCGCAACAATTATAATCAATACCTCGCAAATCCTACATTGATAGAAAAGCAATTAATGACAGGAGAAAATAAAGCACGAAAAATAGCTCAAGAAAAAATGAAATTCCTTCGCGGAATATTGGGATTTTAGATAGATTTCAGACATCATTCTTTAATGGAATAAAATTAGGCTCCGTTATTTTAGAATTATCTGATGTGCTGGACATTTCGACATTAAAGACTTCAGACAATGAAAAGTATCTTTAGACCATAATATGAAAATTGACAAGGACTCTTATCACAAACTTTTCGACACCAGATTTTGGTCTAAACTTAATGAAAGCCTAGTTCCTTTTACGGACAAACCTATTGACAAAAAGGCATTTCTTAATGAACTATATGAACTAATTACCGACTTTACTTATTCGCCTTCTCACCCCCGAGAATATATTATTCAAAATAAACATAATGGAATTGCGAGGTATATTCCAACCTTCAGCAGAAAGGACTATTGTGTTTATTATTTATGCATTAAGTTATTAGAAAACGAAATTGCAACAAACAGAGTTCCTGGGACATTCGGCGGTTGGACACTCGGTAATCCCATAAGACTGAAAGAAGAACAAGAGCTATTAGAGCTTGACTATATTCCGTTTAATACATTAAACGAATTAGCATGGTCAAACGAATGGCAAAATTTTCAAAACGTAATCCGAAAACACAAGGACATTGATAATTATACATATTTCGTTAATCTTGATATTGCAAATTTCTATGACACAATTAACTTGACAATATTAGAAAGAAAAATTAGGCACATAATTCCAAAGAATAAACAGGAGGTTGTAACCCTATTGATGCATTTTCTTTCAGGTTGGAATAAGAAACTAGAAGGTTACAATTTAAAAACCATCGGTATTCCTCAAGACGAAATCGGTGACATATCAAGGATTTTAGCAAACTTTTATCTTCAAGACTATGATTACATTCTAAAAGAAATTTGTGAATCTTATGGGGCAAAATATGTTCGTTTTTCTGACGACCAAGTAATCTTTGCTAAATCAAAGGAAGACGCTAGGAAAATTTTATTTGAGGCATCGACAAATCTCTTCAAAATTAATCTCAACGTAAATAGTGGCAAAGTTAAGGAATACGACAGCAAAGACTTGTTTGAAAAATATTGGGCATTCGAAATTTTTGACTTACTAAAGGACAAAGAAGATAAAACAAAAATTAACGCCGCATTAAAATTGTACTTTCAATTTAAAAACGAAAATATTAATTTTCGAGATTCCTCTGTTCTTAAAAGATTCTTATCAATGAATCCCGCTTTAATTGAATTAGAATACAAACACAAAATATTAGCAATCTTCTACAATATAGATGTCTTAGCGACTTTAAATCTTTGGCATTTTCGCAGAATTAGACTATTCGCTAACAATGACACTGATTTTTTTGCTTTGCTTGACAGTTTAATTCCGACTGCCATTTTTAATTCATACTTATTTCATCTTTTACAATTCTATTTAAGGGACCGGAATGGTGAAAAGGCTGACCTCATTACGAAAAGACTTAAAGAATTGAAAAAATAAAACTGTTTGCGGCGGCAATACTGCTAAAGAAAAACCTTAAATCAGCTAATCTGAAAGCAGTCATAAAGCATAAGTAAAAAAATACGAACACTATGTATTAATAAACCTTTCTTGTAAAGCAATTTTAAACCAAGCCGTATACTGTGTTGGATTTAAAAGGATATCATTTTCTATTTCTGCAATTGCTTGCCATTTATAATTTGCAACCTCATCTTTATTAATTAAGGGAACCTCATTTGATTGCCCTATTATGATGTAATCAAATTCATGTTCTTTTAATCCGTTTTCGAAATCGCTTTGATAAATAAAATGATTGATAATTTTTAGGTCACAGCTTATTCCCATTTCTTCAAATAAACGTCTTTGTGCAGCATCTAAAATAGTTTCATTGGGACTGGGATGCGAGCAACAGGTATTTGTCCATAACCCGCCGCTATGGTATTTGCTGAGAGCTCTTTGTTGTAATAATAATTCGTTTTTATTATTAAAAATAAATATAGAGAAAGCCCTATGCAATTTCCCTTCTTGATGGGCCTGTAATTTTTCCATCACCCCTAATTCATTATCTTGCGCGTCAACAAGGATGACATATTTGGGAGCTGTCATGTAAAAATTAGAGCAGATTTAAACTATGACGAACATATGAACTGGCAAAAAGAACCATTTTTTGAGAATTTGGAATTCTGATGCGTTCATCCATGATTCTTTCAGGATGTAAGGATTTTATTTTATAAAATAATTTTTTATAATAGATGTAAGCAACATAAACACCAAAACGAGAATCTTTAGGTAAGAGTTTAATTCCCTCAAGCCCTTTATTAAAGTCCAATTCAATGTCTGCTTCAAGAGCTGACTTTGTTTGAGGATTTAATGCATTAAACTCAATATTTGGAAAATAAACGCGTCCCATTCCTAAATAATCAGCATGTAAATCACGTAAAAAATTTATTTTCTGAAATGCCGATCCAAGAGACATGGCATAAGGCGTTAAATTCACGTATAATTCTTGATTGCCTTTAACAAAAACTTTTAAACACATTAAGCCAACTACTTCGGCACTTCCCAAAATGTATTCTTTATAAGCGGCATCATCATAGGACTTTTTGTGCAAGTCCATTTCCATGCTATTTAAAAATTTTTCAATAAGATGAAATTCTATTTGATATTTATTAACAACAAATTGAAAACTATTTAGTATTGGATTTAAGCTTATACCGCGCTCAATGGCTTTAAATGTATCTGCCTTAAACTCATCCAATAATTCTTTTTTATTATAATCATGAAATGAATCTACAATTTCATCTGCAAACCTTACAAAACCATAGATACCATAGATAGCGTCTTGAAAATTTTTATTTAAAAATCTGATGCCTAATGAAAACGAAGTGCTATAATTATTAGCTACCATTTTGCTGGCTTTACGACTAACGGTATCAAATAATGGCTTCATGTTAATGTTCACGAATATAATAAAAAATGTAAAGAAAATTTTATAAATGAAACAATCATAATAGCACTTTGTTTAAGTAAAATTATTTTTTATTCAAATATTTAACCACTTGCTGCGATACAAGTTTTCCAGATATTAAACAAGGCGGCACGCCTGGCCCAGGAACTGTTAATTGACCAGTATAAAATAAATTTTTTACTTTTTTGTTAATCAATTTAGGTTTGAGAATTGCTGTTTGGCTTAATGTATTTGCTAAACCATAAGCATTTCCTTTAAAAGAATTATAATCTTTTATAAAATTACTTGTTGCATAATCTCTTCTAAATATAATATCATTTTTAAAAGTTACTCCAATATGTTTCTCAATTCTAGAAATTACCAAATCAAAATATTTATTGTTATTGGCTTCGCTATCTTTTAAATCTGGCGCAATTGGAATAAGCACCATTAAGTTTTCACAACCTTCAGGTGCAACTGTTTTATCAGACTGAGATGTGCAGCTCAAATATATCAACGGTTTTGTGGGCCATTGAGGATTTGTGTATATTTCTGTAGCGTGTAGATTAAAATCTTCGTCAAAAAATAAAGTATGATGGAGTAAATTCGGTAGTTTTTTATTGACACCAATGTAAAATATTAAACTTGATGGCGCTAATTTTCTGCTTTCCCAATACTTTTCGGAGTAATTTCTATATTTTGGTTCAAGTAATTTTTGCTCCGTAAAATGATAATCGGCACTAGAAACCACAACATCAAAATCATCAAAGTTATTTTGATATGAAATCTGTTTTGCTAAATTATTTTTTACCTCTATTTTTTCAACATCTGTATTAAATTTAAATTTAACACCAAGTTCAACTGCTAGTTGATGCATTGCATTTATCACACTTATCATGCCTCCTTTTGGATACCATGTGCCGCCAATCATGTCCGCATAATTCATTAAACTATAAAGGGCTGGCGTATTTTTAGGTAGCGCACCTAAAAACAAAACAGGAAATTCTAACAATTGTACCAGTTTAGGATTGGAAAATGATTTCCTAATGTGAGCCGCTATTGAATTAAAAACATCTAGCTTTAATAAGCCTTTAAAAAATCGAAGGTTAAAAAATTCATTTATGGACAAGCCTGGTTTGTAAACCAAGTCATTCATGCCGATATGATATTTATACTCTGCTTCTTTTAAAAATTGTTTTAATTTTAAAGCACTACCAGCTTCTATTGCTTCAAACATTTGATATAAATCATTTGTTTCGCTAGGAATATCAAGGGGGCCATCATGATATACGATTCTATATGATGGAGATAATCTTTCTAACGTATAATAATCAGAAATTTTTTTATTAAAATCCAAAAAAAAACTTTCAAAAATATCTGGCATCCAATACCAACTAGGCCCCATGTCAAATACAAAACCATTCTCATTAAAACTTCTTGCACGTCCACCAACCTGATTGTGTTTTTCTACGACAGTAACGTCATAACCAGCTTTGGCTAAATAACAAGAAGCAGATAAACCAGAAAATCCTGAACCAATGATGATAATTTTTTTAGACATATTTTTAAAACAAAAATCTTCAACTAAAGTTCAAACTTAGGCAATAAAATTAAACTATCATGTTTATGTTTTAATAAAAACAAAGAGGAATTTTGCAATTCTATTTTAGAAAAAAATAACTTAAACTGTTTTCTATCTTTGCAAAATGGCAAAAAGCGTTATATCCATTGTTTTATTTTTTTTATGGTCTCCTATTTTTTCTCAAAGCAAAAATGATATAACGGTTGCTTTTTATAATTGCGAAAATTTTTTTGATACCACCAACGATCCCGAAAAAAATGATGATGAGTTTTTACCAGAATCTTTAAAAAAATGGGATCAAGAAAAATATCATCATAAATTACAAAAAGTGGCGCAAGTTTTAGACTCTACTGTTTTTGGCATTCATCTGCCTGAAATGGTTGGATTAGCTGAAATAGAAAACAAAGAGGTTCTTCAAGATTTAATAACTAAAACGCAATTTAAAAATAAAAAATATGGCGCAATTTGCACAACCGGTAAAGATGAAAGAAGTATTGATGTTGGCTTAATATATGATAAAAGTAAGTTTACTTTGATACACTACGAAGAATTAGATGCCACCAATAATGCTTCAGATGAGTATAAAACTCGAAATATTTTATTAGCAAATTTAAAATCAACAAACGGTGATTTAATTTATGTCTTTGTAAACCATTGGCCAAGCAGAAGATTTGGAGAGTTAAAAAGTGAAGCAAAAAGAATTTATGCTGCCCAAGTGCTAAGAAACAAAATAGATTTAATTTTTAAGTTGAATGCGAATGCTAAAATAATTGTAATGGGAGATTTTAATGATTACCCTGATAACAGTAGTATTTTAAATACATTAAAAGCAAACAATCAATTGAATTCAACTAACAATTTATATAATCCGTTTTATCAATTAGATAAGAATAAACAAGGCACTGTATTTTACAATAACGAATGGCGTTGTTTTGATCAAATTATGGTATCACAAGGATTCATTAAGCCGAACAGTGGATATTTTTTTAACACAAAAAATGCGTTTATCCTTCATAAAGATTTTGTGATGCATAAAAATAAAAAAACAGGCAAGCAAACACCTAACAGAACATATGGCCCTAAAAACAAATATTATAATGGGTATAGTGATCATTTGTGCGTTTATATTAGACTTGATGTAAAATAAATTAAGTCCCATTACAAAGTTTTTTGAAAGCTTAAAGAATTACCAGCTCATTTTGATTTTTCTATAATAGCGCGCTTTTGTCTTTTCATGTAAAATATTGTTATGCTTTTCATCATCATCAATTTACTTTTTGATGAGCATGGTTTTATACTTAGATAAATGAAAGCCAGTATTTTAAATATTTTTATATTACAGATATTTCATTATTTTTGCAACCCTTATTTAGAAAATATAAAGTATATGAATGAATCAGTAATTTATTTGGTGCCCGCATTGGGAATTGTGGGATTAATTGTCATGGCGATAAAATCTGCTTGGGTTAATAAGCAAGATGCTGGAGATAAAAACATGCAAGAGTTGGCTGGCTATATAGCTGATGGCGCAATGGCATTTTTAAAAGCCGAATGGAAAGTATTAAGTATTTTTGTAATTTTTGCCTCGGCGTTGTTGGCTTATTCAGGAACTATCCACGAGGTAAATGGTTTGCCAATTCACTCTAGTTGGATCATTTCTATTGCTTTTATCATTGGTGCCGTTTTTTCAGCAACTGCTGGATATATCGGGATGAAGTCGGCGACAAAAGCAAATGTTCGTACAACGCAAGCAGCGCGCACAAGTTTAAAACAAGCATTAAAAGTTTCATTCGCTGGTGGAACAGTGATGGGTTTAGGTGTTGCTGGTTTAGCTGTGCTAGGTTTAGGCGGTTTATTTATTTTTTTCTTATCCTTTTTTGCGAATTTAGGTGAACACACCGTAAAAACTGCCATTGAGGTTTTAACAGGATTTTCTTTAGGTGCGGAGTCAATCGCCTTATTTGCTCGTGTTGGAGGTGGTATTTACACTAAAGCTGCTGATGTTGGTGCTGACTTAGTAGGAAAAGTTGAAGCAGGTATCCCAGAAGATGATGTGCGTAATCCTGCAACCATCGCTGATAATGTGGGGGATAATGTGGGGGATGTAGCTGGTATGGGCGCTGACTTATTCGGTTCTTATGTGGCAACAATATTGGCAACCATGGTTTTGGGGCAAGAAATTACATTGAAAGATAATTTTGGCGGAATGGCTCCCATATTATTACCAATGGTCATTTGTGGTTTAGGAATTATTTTCTCTATTGTAGGAACTTTTTTTGTTACCATTAAAGACGAAAAATCTAATGTGCAGAATGCTTTAAACATAGGCAACTGGTCTTCAATGATCCTTACGGTGATTGCTTCATATTTCATTGTGAATTGGATGTTGCCAGAAGGCGACATTTTCTTGCGAAATATTAGTTTTACAAGAACAGGTGTATTTTTGGCTATATTGGTTGGTACTGCAGTTGGAGCGATTATGAGCATCGTTACAGAATACTATACAGCAATGGGTAAAAAACCAGTATTATCAATCATTCAGCAATCTTCTACGGGGCACGCTACTAATATTATTGGCGGTTTATCGGTTGGTATGAAATCAACTGTAATTCCCATTTTAACACTCGCAGGAGGCATCATGGGTTCTTATTATTTTGCAGGATTATATGGTGTGGCGATTGCTGCGGCTGGTATGATGGCAACTACAGCCATGCAATTAGCAATCGACGCGTTTGGGCCAATTGCAGATAACGCCGGTGGTATTGCTGAGATGAGTCAATTACCTCCTGAAGTTCGTGAGCGCACTGATAATTTAGATGCCGTTGGAAATACAACAGCAGCAACTGGAAAAGGTTTTGCTATTGCTTCTGCCGCATTAACGTCATTGGCATTATTTGCTGCTTTTGTTGGGATTGCTGGAATTTCTGCGATTGATATTTATAAAGCACCTGTATTAGCAGGTTTATTTGTTGGTGGAATGATTCCATTTATTTTTTCAGCATTATGTATTCAGGCTGTTGGAAAAGCAGCAATGGACATGGTGCAGGAAGTTCGTCGTCAGTTCCGCGAAATTCCAGGTATTATGGAATACAAAGCAAAACCTGAGTACGAAAAATGTGTTGCTATTTCAACGAAGGCCTCTATCCGCGAAATGATATTGCCAGGAGCCATTGCATTAATAACCCCAGTTATCGTTGGATTTGTTTTTGGACCAGAGGTGTTGGGTGGTTTATTAGCTGGTGTGACTGTATCGGGCGTGTTAATGGGAATTTTTCAATCAAATGCTGGTGGCGCATGGGATAATGCTAAAAAATCTTTCGAAAAAGGCGTATTAATTAATGGTGAAATGTTTTATAAAAAATCTGAACCTCATAAGGCATCCGTTACTGGTGATACAGTTGGAGATCCTTTTAAAGATACTTCCGGACCATCCATGAATATTTTAATTAAATTAATGAGTATTGTTTCACTGGTAATTGCACCTTACATAGTTGGTATTGGTTCTTCTAATTCTCACAAAGAGATTGTTATTAAAGAAGAAATTAAATTACACATCAATGGCAAAGACTATAGCTTTACTTCAAAAGCGCAAGCAGACAGTGCGTTAGCAGCAAATAGAAAAGATATTATTGAATTAAAAGGCTTGTATAATGTCGACGGTTCACATAGTTCATTAGGATTTAGCATCCAACATTTGATTGCAGATACCAAGGGGTCTATTAATATTGACAGTGGATATGTACATTTAGAAAACACGGCTGGGCCAAAAATATTTATTCAACTGGATTTGACCACAATCAACACACAAAACAGCTTACGCGATTCTCATTTAAAGGATAAAGAAAATTTATTCAATGTTTCGAAGTTTAAAATTGCACAGTTTGAAGCAACAGAAGTTTTGAAGAATAATGAATTAGGGAACTTTGCCTATACTGCTAAAGGTAAATTAACAATTAAGGGCATCACTAAGGATATGGATTTACAATTCAATTATAAGGGATTAAAATACGTTGAGGAATACAAAGTTAATGTTGCAGGCTTTGAAGGGGAGTTTAACGTCATCGCTAAAGATTTTGGGATTGACATGGATGGCACTGCAAAAGTTGAATTTACAATTGAAGCAGCACAGCCAGTTAACTAGTTGTAGCAATTGTATTTAACAACAAAATGAAGTTTGTTTTTTAAGAACAGGTCTTTTGCATTGCTTCTCATCTTATTCAGACAGTTTATCGTTTGATTGCATCAATGGAATAAAACGGCTGTGTAAAGAAGAAAAAAATCCAAAAATGTTTATAGAGAAAATCATAAAAATAGACATAGATAAGCGACTTATTAATTTATCTCCGATGACTTTAATTATAAGTCAGTAAGTTCATCTTCATTTCTGTTTCAAACGCTTGTTGGTGAAAACAACAATAAGTGCACTAAATTTATAAATATTTAAAAACAATGAACAAAAAATTGCATTTATAACTTGAGTCCGCAAATTTTTATTACATTTATTTTGTGAATACAATATAATAGTTACATTAGCTTAGTTGGTTTTATTTTTTAATGCAAATAGGTTGTAGAGATAACTTTAGACAAACATACATGAAAAATATTTTAATCCTATTTTGCATCGCGACCTTCTTTTCTTGCGGACTTTCCGAAGAAGAAAAGAAAGAATTAGAAGATGAAAGAAATGCGAGAATAGAATTCGAAGCAAGAAGCTATCTTGACCAAGCAATAAAATACGTTCACAATAGAGACTTTTATTCTGCTAAATACACATTAAAGCAGATAATTGACTATTACCCAACTTCAAATTCTGCAAGAAAAGCGAAAGCATTTTTGGGTAGTATTAAAAAAGAAGAAAGATTATCTTTTGCTGACCCTAAGACTTATGAAATAGTTGCAACCGATCACAAGGCTCTATGCAAAAACTATCACATCTTACTTAAATTCAAAGACCATTCATTGAAAACAATTAACGCTTTTGTCACAGGTTTTATAGCAGAGTATAGTGAACTAGGAAAAATTTGCACAATCACAATGTACAAAAGTAAAAGTGCGTCCAATTTAATGACTAAATATCCTCTGAGCAAAAGTGAATATAAAACTTTAGCGAAATCAACAATTGCTCTTTGGGATTTTGATACAAGAACTGTTAACTTAAATCCTTATCAAGATGCATTTTCTCAGTAGGTTAAAATTTTTCATATTTTAATTACTTCAAATAAATAATTGTTAAGTCCGTTTATTCTCCGTTGTTGGTGTTTTCACCAACAACTTATAATTGTTATTCATTAGTTTCTAAAAAATCAAATTCGTGTTTCATTCCAAAATAATATTTAGCAGAAAAAAATTATTACTTTTAAGCTATGTTAAAATCAATGACTGGGTTTGGGAAAGCCACAAAAGAATATGGAAATAAAACGGTAAACGTAGAAATAAGATCCCTCAACAGTAAAACTTTAGATCTCTCCTTAAAACTTTCTTCCGCCTTTAGAGACAAAGAATATGAGCTAAAAAGCGAACTCACAAAATTACTCGAAAGAGGGAAAATTGATTTATCTATTTTCGTTGAAAACAAAATTCAAGAAACACCAGTTGAAATAAATAAAGCACTGGCAAAAGTTTATTTTATAAAACTAAAAGAGCTTGCCAAAGAATTAAATGAACCTCACAATGATTTATTTAAAGAGGTTTTAAAAATGCCTGACGTTTTAAAATCTGAAAGAAAAGAGCCCAACGAACAAGATTGGACAGATTTGAAAGAAGTTATATTTAATGCAGTAACCGAATTAAATAAGTTTAGAACTGATGAAGGAAAATCCATTCAAAAAGATTTTAATGAGCGTATTGGTTTTATTTCAAAATATTTAGAAAGTATTAAAGCGCATGATCCATCTCGAATTCAAGCCATTAAAGATCGCATCAAAAAAAGCTTAGAAGAGAATGTATCAATAGAAAGCATTGATAAAAATAGATTTGAGCAAGAACTTATTTATTATTTAGAAAAGTTAGATATTAATGAAGAAAAAGTAAGGCTAAAAACACACATTGACTATTTTTTGACAACGATGAACGAGCCAGGCGCTGGAAAAAAACTTAATTTTATTGCACAAGAAATTGGAAGAGAAATTAACACCATTGGTTCAAAAGCCAATGATGCCGAATTGCAAAAACTCGTTGTGCAGATGAAAGATGAATTAGAAAAAATTAAAGAACAAACCAACAACGTATTATAACATGAATTTATTTAGAACTTCAGGCTATCTTTCATTCATACTAGGCGTTGCATGTTGTTTAAGTTTAATTCATCCAAAATTTTTATTTTTCACATTAATCTTTTCAATGATGGGTTTTGTATTTTCAACCATCAATATTTACCTGAACGCAAAGTATGAGATAACAAAAAAAACGTTTAGTTTAGGGTATCTTGGAATGGGTTTGAGTTCGATTCCAATTATTTTTTTATTCATTTTAAATATGAAATAATGGTGGGAAATATTAAAACATATTTATCACTGATCAAATTCAGCCACACCATTTTTGCTTTACCTTTTGCATTAATAGGTTTTTTTTTAGCAATTAAATCACAATACACTTTTCGAATTGATTTATTTTTATTAGTCATCTTATGTATGATATTTGCGCGCAGTGCTGCAATGGCATTTAATAGATATATTGATAGACACTTTGATGTTTTGAATCCAAGAACTGCTGTGCGAGAAATTCCATCTGGGATGATAAATGCCAAAAATGCACTCATCTTTGTTTTCTTAAATTGCTTGCTATTTATTTTGTCTACTTGGTTTATTAACCCGATTTGTTTTTTTCTTTCTCCAGTGGCATTATTCGTGGTGTTATTTTATAGTTATACCAAACGTTTTACACCGCTTTGTCATTTGGTTTTAGGTATAGGCTTAGCACTTGCGCCAATAGGGGCGTATTTAGCAGTAACAGGAGTTTTTGATTGGCTTCCTCTTTTTTTCTCATTCACGGTATTTTTTTGGGTAAGTGGCTTTGATATTATTTATGCTTTGCAAGATGAAAAGTTTGATAAAGAGCATCATTTAAAATCTATTCCCGTTTTGTTAGGGCTTAAAAATGCTTTACGGGTTTCAAAATTATTACATATTTGTTCTGTTTTTTTTATCATACTTGCTGGTTATTATGGTCATTTAGATATTTTTTATTGGATTGGCGTTACCACATTTGTGGGCTTATTAATCTATCAGCATTCACTCATTAAGCCAACAGATTTGTCAAAAATAAATTTAGCTTTTTTTACTGCTAACGGCATTGCAAGTTTATTGTTTGCACTATTTACAATCATTTCATTTTTTAAATGATTGACCATCATCAACTATACATGAAACTCTGCATCAACTTAGCTCAAAAGGGGCTAGGTCATGTTTCTCCAAATCCCTTGGTGGGTGCTGTTATCGTGCTTCATGACAAGATAATTGCAGAAGGCTTTCATTCAAAGTTTGGAGAAGAACATGCAGAGCCAAGTGCCATAAAAAAAGCAGACGAATCTCTATTAAAAGATAGTACCCTATACGTTAACTTAGAACCCTGTTCCCACCATGGTAAAACACCGCCATGTGCCGATTTAATTATTAGAAAAGGCATAAAAAAAGTGGTTATCGGAAATATGGATCCTAACCCACTTGTTGCAGGTAAAGGAATTGAAAAATTAAAAAATGCTGGTGTTGAAGTGATAACAGGTGTTTTAGAAAATGAATGCGCAGAATTAAATAAACGTTTTTTTACGTTTCATCAAAAAAAACGACCCTACATTATTTTAAAATGGGCACAAACAAAAGATAATTTTATCAGCAAATTACCATTGCCTGCAAAAAATGAAGATAATTGGATAAGCGGCGAAGAAAGTAAAACACTCGTTCATCAATGGAGAACCGAAGAACAAGCTATTTTAGTAGGTTATCATACGGTTATAGCAGATAATCCAAAACTATCAGCCCGTTTGTTTGCCGGCAACAATCCCATAAGAATTGTGATAGATAGAGTCATGGATTTAAAGATGCACTATCATGTATTTAATGATGAAGCGAAAACACTTGTTTTTAATGGGGTTAAAGATCAAACCATTCGAAATGTACAATGGATAAAAATAGATTTCACAAATTTCATCGAAGAAATTTTAAATCTATTGTACTTATTAAATATAAATTCAATCCTTGTAGAAGGAGGCGCTCGAACATTAGAACATTTTATCAATACCAATTTTTGGGATGAAGCAAGAATTTTTGTAAATCCAAAACTTTATTTTAACCGCGGTATTGAAGCGCCTCATCTGGATTTTAAAGACAGCATTGTTGAACAAATTGGAGAAGATAAATTATACATCTTCAAAAACGCTTTTCAAAACTCATCACATCAATAACTGATGAAAATTCTTTTAACCACACTTAACGCAAAGTATATTCATACAAATTTGGCCATTCGATTACTTTATGAATTGAATGCTGATTTCGATGGGTTGGCTTGGAAAGAATTTACCATTAAAGAAAACAAACATGATATTGCAAAAGAATGTGCAACATACGATGTTGTTGCGTTTAGCTGTTACATTTGGAATATTACCCAAACATTAGAAGTTACAAAACAAATTAAATTGCTGAATCCGCTTGTGAAGATTTTATTGGGCGGACCCGAAGTAAGCTACGAATATGAAAATGTGATTTCGAGAAGTGATGTTGATTACATCATTGTGGGCGAGGGAGAAACACCATTTAACGAATTTATATATAGTTTCCCAAATGTTGAATTTGTTCAAAGCTTGGTATTTAAAAAAGAAAATCAAATCATTGCAAATAAAATGGCCCCCCTATTTGATTTAAAAAACTTTGAAAACAGCATGCCTTATCGTTTTGATAACCCCGCAGATTTAATCAATAAAGTTTTATATATCGAAACTTCACGTGGTTGCCCTTATAAATGTGAGTTTTGCTTAGCTAGTTTGGATAATAAAGTTAGGTATTTGCCAAATGCAAGCATCAAAGCAACCTTGCTATATATGATGAATCATGGCAAAGTCATCAAATTTTTAGATAGAACATTTAATATTAAAAAAGATTTTACGCTCGATATTTTTGACTTTATCTTAGAACTCCGTCAACCTCAAAATAAATTTCAGTTCGAAATTACTGCGGATATATTGCATCCTGATATCATCAAATACATTCATCAAAAAGTCCCTAAAAATGTATTTCGCTTTGAAATAGGCATACAAACTGTCAATCAAAAAGCCAATCTCGAGGTCAATCGAAAACAAAGTTTTGAAAAAACCAAAGCAATTATTTTAGATTTACAAGATAAAATTGAAATGCATCTTGATTTGATTGTTGGTTTAGCGCTTGATGAATGGGATGATATAAAGTATAGCATCGAAGAAGTTTTTAAACTATTTGCTCCTGAGATGCAATTGGGATTTCTAAAATTTTTAAAAGGCACTTCTGTCCGCAATAACTCTCATGAACACGGTTTCGTTTATGATCAAATGCCTCCTTATCAAATTATAGAAAGTAATTATTTATCAAAAAATCAACTGGCTCAAATTGTAAAATTAGAACATGCTTTAGAAATTTATTGGAACGGAAAAAAAGCCATTTACACCTTAAAATACGTTACAAAGCAGTATGGTATATTTGATTTTTTATTAAACCTTGGTGATTATTTTGGAACTCAAAAAGATTATCATAAATATGGCTTAAACGATGTATTTGAAATTTTAAATCAATTTGTATCTATTCAATATCCAACGGATACCATATTAAAACAATTGATTGCCATAGATTATTATTTGCATTTTAAAGTAAAACCTAAAAATTTATTTTTGGAAGAATTTTCTCAATTCGAAAAAAATAAAGTAATAAATGAATTAAAATTAAATCATCACAAATACCGTTTTGTGATATTGCCCATTGATTTTGACTTTAAACAATTTTTCGATCATCAATGTATTCAAGAAACAAAACAGCCATTAATTATTCAATACAACGGAACTACTGAAGCTAAAATTATAAATCATGTTGGAATTTGATTATTCAAAAAAAAGATACAATTTATTTTTTAAATAAAAATGATGGCTTCAATTGCCTTAAAATTTTAACTTTAATGTAAAGTAAAAATTAATTGGATCGGCCGGCAAGATTCCTGGCCCAGGGTAACCTTCTGCGCGACGGGTAAAATATTTTGAGTTACTCACATTGTTTATGCCAGCGCTAATTCCTAATATTTTCCAAGTATAATTTGCTGATACATCCATAACGGAGTATGCAGGGATAAGGCCATAAATGGCGGAAGTTGAGTAAACAGAATTGGTTGCATCTGAAAATTGTTGGCTTGTATAAGAATACTGATAAGTTAACCCAAAATCTTTGTATTTATAGGTAACGCCACAACGAAAAATTAAATCGGGAACGTATTCTACTTTTTTGTTGTAATAAGCTGTTTGTTTACTATCCACATATCTTGCATTAATATAAGCCGTATTCACGAAAGTTGATAATTTGTGTTTTGATTCCTTCCTAAATAATTTTATCCAATCTAATTCTGCAAAGGCTTCAATGCCTATGTTACGGCTTGCACCTACATTTGTGCGATACCGTATAATTTGGTAAGTATTGGTATCAACTATAAGTGAAGTGCCAATGCGGTTATTATATTCCAAAACAAAACCACTAACGTCGAAATACAACATGTTTTTTACAACACCACGAAATCCACCATCGGCCGTGAATCCCTTTTCATCTTTTAAATCCGGGTCGATTTGAAAATTGGCATTTACAACCCGCATGTCGTTAAAGTTAATGGAGCGGTAGTTCTGACTGAAATTCGCATACAACTCTATGTATTTATTAAGTTTTAATTGCGTGCCTAATCCGCACAAAACAAACGGACGTGTGTTGCTACGATTGTCGTTAATTTTTTTGTCTAATAAAACATTTCCCGCCAAATCTTTGTTCAGTAAGCGATAATAGCCATTGGAATTGGTGCTTATATATTCAAAACGAATGCCAGGTGTTACACTCCAACGCTTATTGAACTGAAAAATATTCTCAGCAAATACAGCATAGTTTTGTGATGGAAAAACATAAGAAGAGTTTTCTAAATTATCGAGATTTAAAAATTTAAAATTTGCTTTATTTGTTTTGTCCGCATCACCTTGTTTGCGAACTGTATTTCCGTTATAGTAACGCGCACCAATTAAGAAATTTGAATTTTGATTAAACATCAAGTAACGTTGTATTAACCTCAGCTCTGCGCCGAAATTGCCATATAAATCGCTCAATAAATTTCGGTTGAATGTTGTATCATCAGCACGATCAATGCGGCTTAGAACTCCTAAAGCATCGCGACCAGCTTTTAACCCAAAACAAACAAAATTAATTCTTGTTCTTTCGGTAGCCTTGTAATCTGCGCTAATGGAGATTAAATTCCAATTTACTTTGAACCAATTGCGATGACGGGTTATGATGGTTGCATCTTTTTCAAACTGTTTATCTGTTAAGCCACCGGGTTGTTGTGCCAGATAATTTAAAAAAGTGTATTCGCCTTTGATGTAAAATTTATTATTGATTTGATACTTAACACTCGCAAAAACATTATGACTGTTTGATTCCGAACGGTCTCTCCAACCTGTGTAATGCTTATACTGGTAAAATGTATTGTAAGAAATTTTTGAAACCGTACCTGATAATTGGTTGAATGAATTCATAAAACCATACGAACCGACTGTTTGACGAAAGTTTCCTGATATTTTTTTTGTTTTAGGAGCTTCATTGAATTTATAATTGATCATTCCGCCAAATTGCGTACCATATTGCAAACTTGCGGCGCCTCGTAATACTTCGATTCTTTCAATGGCTTCAGTAGGTGGGGTGTAATAACTTTCGGGATAACCCAAAGCATCAGCAGAAATATCGTAACCGTTTTGCCGTGTATTAAAATTAGAAATGCGATTGGGGTTTAATCCCCTCCCGCCAATGCCAATATTTGAGCCAGATCCATCATTTTCAAAAATATTAATGCCTGCTACTTTTGAAAAAATCTGACGACTATTATTGGCGGCAAGATTAGCGTTTAAATCGTCGAGATAAACCGCTTCTGTTTTTTTACCTGCGTAGATTGCAGTTCCTTCAACATTGTTAAGACGCGAAATCCCAAAGCTATTGTCTTTTTCAGCAGAGACCTCAACTTCCTTTAATTCAATTTGTTTATTACTTTTCTTATTTTTTAGGGAATCCACAAATAAAGAATCGGTTTGCGAGAACAGTTCGGATAAAAGAAAAATAAATATGAAGCAAAAGCCAAATCGCATCAGTAACTTTTTACCCAATCTTTATTTTTTAAAAAAGAATTGCTTTGCACACTTAAATCAATTTGTGAATTGATAAATTCACGTGAACCACTTCCGTTAAGGGTTACAAAGCTTTGCGCCCTCACAGTCGGTTTTGTGTATCCTTTTTTGATAAACTCCTGTTTAAGAAATTTTGCATAATCTACCATCATGTCAGGCTGCGTCGCCATCATTTTTTCTTGCATGTAAGTTAAGTATTTTTTATTATCAACTTCCGTTTCTCTTCCAGATTTAGCATCGCGAACGAAGAAAAATGCTGTGCCAGCTTTCTCCATTAACATGACCCGCCATGAGAAGCGGTAACCTTGCTCTGTCCAAAATAATTTACCATCATATAACAAATAGCGAAAAGGTAAAATGACTTGAATTAAAAAATATATTGAAAAAACCACAGCAATACTTTTATTAACTCTTAAGGAATAAGCACTAAACAAATTGTTTGTGTAATTGAAAACAGATTTTAATTTGTTTAATATTTGAACATGAAATTCTTCTTTAAAAAAGATAATGGTAATGGTCATCATGATGTAAGGAAACATGCCAATGTTAAAAAATAAAGCAGTTGCTAAATGAAATATCATAACAAATACATAGGCAGTATTTACTGTGCGCTTGTTGAACAGAAAGAAACCAATCGATAAATCGTAGACACAACCGAACCAACAAAATAAATATGCCACCCAATCCTTTTCCATAAAACCGCCAATAATAGGAAAGTGAGAAAAAGCAGGTAACCACAATTTTAATGGTTGTGCTTCAAACAACCAATCGTAATTTAGTTTGGCAATACCTGCAAAAAAATAAACAGTAAACATTTGAAGTTGAATCATAAAAATAAAGAAACGAGGCACTTCAGTAAGTTCAGCACGATTGAAAAATTTGTTATCAAAAGATAAGTTTTTACCAGCGGGAAGAAAAATTAAAATAAATGAAACAAGGCTCACAAAGTAATAATGGTTTAAGTAATTGGTTTTGTCAATCAGTTCAACATAGGTAAAAAGAAGAAAAAACAAAATGGTACTTAAACGATAAAATGCACCCACCAAAATGCCGATACTTGCCAATAATAATAAAACAAACGTCATATACATTCCGGTTTCAGAAATTGGTTTTACCCACTCGAATCCATAATAAGGAAAGTGCATTTTTGGAAGAACGTACATATTGTAAACCCAACCTTTTAAAATGAAACGACCAATTGATAAAAACATCAATGCTCCGAAAGCGATTCTGAAAATGACCAACGGAGCAATGCTTATGGGCTGCTTTAAATATTTAGAAATTCTATCAATCACCATCGCCATCCTGGTAGGTAATTACTACTCCAAGATTTGAAGGTAAATCGGTTTTAAGTAACACCAATAATTTTACTAATTCTGTATAAGCTGCATCTATAACGTTAGCATTGGTGGTAACCTGAGTTGAAAGTGGGTTAGCTACGGCTGCCAATTTTGTTTTAGTTACAGAGAATTGTGCGTTTATGGCGTCGTTTAAAGAACCACCGTTGTATTGCGCATTTAAATGAACGAGGTAATTATCAAAGCCCTCTCCATTATTTCCTGAAGGCCCTCGGCCTAAATAAACATTTTCTATTGCGTTTAAGGTTTCAATGGCGTATCGAACAGACTGCCCGCCAAAATACGCTTCGCATTTTTCGGGAACAGGAAAGCCCAATGTTTTTTTACCAAGCGGTGTGCCTATTTTGGCGTTCTTTAAATAATCTAACTCAAAATTTAATTGATTAATCAGAAAACCAATTGAACTGCCCATATCAGTACCTAAAGAATTTACAAACGTATTTTTGTAAGAGGAATTCCAATTAGAAATCACTGAGTTTGATTTGGTTGACATGTCATTTAATACATCACTAACATATTGACGTAAGTTTGCGCTAGTGGTAAATTGGCTAATGCAAGTTGCCTCAGTTTGATTATTGCCATAAAATAAAAAATCTAATGCAGGAAAACCTTTTGCATCGAGGTTATTGGCAGCATCTAAATTGTATGTTGCCGCTGAAATATTGCTTCTGATTTGAATCGTATCAGTTGGAAAAACATTAAAATTCATCCGCACAATGATACTTTCTGCTGGACCAAATTCAAAAGGACTGATTGTTTGATATTTTATGTATGCAACATTTAGTTTTTGTTTTACAATTTGGTAATCGGCCTGTAAACCTGATGTTTTAAAGGTATTATATGCATTAATTAAACTATCGAGGGAAATTTTAAAGGAATTGTATGCAGGCAAAATAACATTATTGGAGATATTAACAAGCAGAGCCTGCTTATCATAAGAATCAACAGGCTCTGGCTTGTTTTCTTGTTCGGACTTTTTTTTACAACAAACAAAACAAATTATAAGAAACGCAAATAGAAATCTTTTTTTCATTGTCAGGTATTAAAGTGTATTAGGGTCAAGCGTAAATATGGAAGCCGTTAAGTTTATGGCGTTATCCAAATTAGTTCCAGTAACGGTATAAAGATTAGTTCCAATATAGCCTAGGAGTTGATTAATTTGAGCATCAGAAATGGTTTTTGAAGGATTGTATTTAAATCCGCGGATAAAACCAACAGCTTCAGACAAGTTATGATTACGCAAGGCATCATCAGTAATGTTGAGTTTGGCTGCTTTTACATAAGTAATGAGACGGGCAGCACCAATTTTTTCCCATGTTGCAACAACCACATTGCGGGCTTGGTCTCTACTTGTATTATCTTTATTGCTGATAGCAGCACGACCTTTTAAAAACGCATTCATAATCGTCGTGTTTGAGCCGATGGCTGAATTAGCAGAGTTACAATAACTACCCCAGTTTTTTAAACCAACCGTATTGGTAGGAAAAGCAGTTGGCACACCAAAGTATCCGAAGGCTTCATCCCACGCATGTTCTTGTGCTGTGCCTTGTCCTGGGATGATGGTTGTGTTATCGTAAGCAGAAATGTTTTTCATAATTGTCATCGCTTGATAATAAAACACACCGCCCATGATCCCTTTTTCTATAATTTCTTTGTGCTCAAAACCATTTGCGTCCATAATATAAGCCCTTGTGCCTGAAATTACTTTTCCTGCAACTCCGTTTGAGCCTACAGAAGTGGTTGGTGTAGTTATAGAGCCAACATTTAGTAAAGCGGCATCTAGATCTGCCTGTAAATTATAGGTATTATCTGTTTTGTTTTTTAACTGTATTCCGCTTGCATTTAAAATGGGATCAGAAAACTGATTATTGATGTTAGCGTACATATTTTGAAGTTGAGTTCCGGTTAATGCTGGCGATGCTGTTGTAGTGTGTGCTGTTTTTATATAATTTGTTATTTCAGTAAGCATGGCAATACGCTGAACAGAGGTGGTATAATCCATTGCACTAAAACTGTAAGTTGTAGGGATGTTATACGTTGGTCCTGTTTGTGTTGGTTCTGGTTCGGGAGATTTTTTATCTTTTTTGCAACTTGAAAGGACAAGGCTTAATAAAATTGTAATGGCTAATATTTTTTTCATGTTTAGAATGGTTTTAAATTATATAGCAAAGATGCAGTAGATGAATGCATTATACAATACCATAAAAAAGGTATTTTAAAAATTTAGGCTGATTTTTAAGAAGACATTAGCTGAATGGGCAAATTCATATTATTGTGAATTACTTACAATCGTCAATCGTTTTCAAGCCAGTAAGTTTTTTGCTTAAGTTGTTAAGGAATTTTCAGGATATAAATTCACAAGTATTGTTTTCTTCAATTTTTGACTTGTACTCTACTAATGCCAAGATCAAAACCAAAAAACTTTCTACCAATTGTTAAATGAATATCTTAAGAAAATCGGGCTATCACACCTCAGTTTTAAAAACTACTTTTTTATCAATCTTCCCCAAACGCCTAATGGCAATTGAACGCCACTTCTTGCATTTAAGTACAATTCGCCTACAGTTAATTCAGAATTATTTTTTTTAGCAAATGGATTTAATAAATTTTGAGGAACTAAAGCAGAAAATCCTAAAGAGTAGGCATTCAGAATTAATAAATGTTGCTTTGGATCTAAAATTTGTAAAACATGATCCATCATTTCCGAAATATTCTCTTCTAATTTCCATTTCTCACCATTGGGACCATGGCCAAAAGCAGGAGGATCTAAAATAATGCCTTGGAAATAATTGCCGCGACGTTGTTCTTTTTTTACAAATTTTAGAGCATCGTCAATGAGCCAACGGATATGATCTAAATTTGATTTTTGCATGTTTTCATTTGCCCAATTTACAACTTGTTTAATGCTGTCTACATGTGTGACATCAGCTCCTGCTGCCCTTGCTGCTAATGATGCGCCGCCAGTGTAAGCAAACAAGTTTAAAAATTTGGGCTTTTCTAAACCTTTTAAAAAATCAAAAATAATATCCCAGTTACAGGCTTGTTCAGGAAATATACCAACGTGTTTAAAGCCTGTTAAGCCCAAACGAAAAGTGATTTCTTTTTTTTCGAAAGCATACGAAATTGTCCACTGTTCGGGCATTTTCTTAAGCATTTTCCATTCACCACTGCTGCTGCTTTTTGGAATAAACTTTACATGCGCTTGTTTTTCCCATTCTGATTCTGCGTAAACTTTTTTCCAAACAGCTTGAGGTTCAGGCCTAATGGTAATGTATTTGCCAAAGCGTTCTAATTTTTCAAAATTACCGCAATCAATTAATTCGTAGTTGGTAAAGTTTTTTGGCGTAAGTAACTGCATAAGCCAAATGTAGGAGTTATCAATGATGAAAGATTCGTTTTTGAAATAATTTAGTAAAATGTAATTTGTTAATAAATGAGCTTTATCTTTCGATCAGGGTAATTCAAAATATTTACTTTAGATTTTTATCCTTTTAAAAATTATGCAAAAAACAAATTCTTCTTTCATCGCGTTAATTACGGTATTCTTTTTTTGGGGCTTTGTTGGCGCCAGCAATGGAATTTTAATTCCATTATTTAAAGAAAAATTTTTGTTGACACAGTTCCAATCGCAGTTGGTTGATTTGGCTTTTTACTTGGCATATGCTGTTGGATCTCTTATTTATTTTTTTGCATCACGGGTTAATGGCGATCCTATTGATAAAATTGGATACAAAAAAGCATTAATCTTAGGGTTATTAATTTCTGCTTTAGGTGCACTTATATTTTTTCCAGCTGCAAATTTATTGTCTTACCCATTATTGTTAACCGCTTTATTTATCATAGGTTTAGGATTTTCTTTACAACAAATTGTTGCAAATCCTTTTGTTATTAATTTTGGCACAAAAGAAACAGGAGCTCAGCGATTAAATTTAGCTGGCGGTTTAAATTCTTTCGGAACCACTATCGGACCAGTCGTTTTGAGTTATGCTTTGTTTGGAAACCTTAACGCTCCTATGGTTAAGGAAAATGACTTAAGTATAATTAAATTTCCGGCCTTAATTTTATTTGGATTATTTATTTTATGTGCAAGCATTTTATGGTTTTCAAAATTACCTAAGGTCTCTCATTCCGAAAAATTAGATAAAGATTTAGGCGCTTTAAAATATCCTCAATTAACATTGGGCATGATTGCCATTTTTGTTTATGTTGGCGTGGAGGTAACAATCCAAAGCAATTTAGGAGCCTTATTAAAAATGCCAGAAATAAAGGGGATTGACCATACTAAAATTTCTCATTTTATTTCCTTGTATTGGGGAAGTTTGATGATTGGTCGATGGACAGGGGCATTGGCTGTTTTTAATTTTAAGAAGTCCACTAAATTATTGTTGCAACTAACGGTGCCATTTTTAGCATTTGGTGTTATTTACGGCATCAATTATTTGCGCGGCAGCAAAGTGGAAGATTATCTATATTATATTCCTTACATCATTTTAGCCTCTTTAATTTTTATTTTTTCTGGAGATAATCCTGCACGTAACTTATTAACGCTTTCTTTAACAGGTTTCTTAATGATGGTAATTGGGTTAGTGAGTTCAGGAAATTTAGCTTTGTATTCTTTCATTAGCGGCGGTTTATTTTGTTCGGTGATGTGGCCTTGTATATTTTCTTTAGCAATTAATGGGCTCGGTAAATATACCAATCAAGGTTCTTCGCTATTGATTATGATGATTTTGGGAGGCGCATTAATACCTCCACTACAAGGTATTTTGGTTGACTTGCTAAATCCTCATATTTCATACATCTTAACCTTATTTTGCTTTGCTTATCTTGCTTGGTATGCTTTTAAAGTAACATCTATTTTTAAGAAACAAGGCATAGAATTTAAAACTGCGGACTCAATACATCAATAAAAAAACAATAATTTAGACAGATGAAAGTTACACTCAATATTAAATTGGTTAATTCAAAATTTAATCAAGCCTACGCTGATAAGGAAAATGAAGGACAAGAAACGGAAGATAACATTAAATATTTGTGGGAAGATGAATTTGACGTAAAAGGAAATGTAAAAAACTTTAGGGTTATTAATCACACCACCTACTTGTTAAATGGTTATTATCCAAACGATGAAGCGTTTAGTTTTGAAATACCTAACATGACTGTTCTGGAATGCTTAATGGACAATGGTTCTGTCAACTTATTACCATTTTCAAATAAAGCAATTAGTAAAACTGAAAAGATTAATTCGAAAGAGGGGCTATATTTTAATATAAATTTAAAAAGCAATTACGAAATCATAAATCCCATGCAAGGCGTTTACATTATAAAAGAAGATTATCCAAAAGAATTATTAGAACTTTTTGCGGATGAGGAAGAATAATTTTTACTAATTAGAGTCTGCTCAAAAACTAAAAATGCATGTAAAATCAACACTTTTGAGACATTTTTCACATTTTATCTGCAAGTATAAAATGATATAATCTCAATAAAATAGTTTAAAAAGAGTGCGTTTGTTTTTTTGCCTTTAT
>JBKDJY010000070.1:0-2680 GCA_046345275.1 Bacteroidota bacterium | reverse complement strand
TATCGTTTCTCTTTTTTTGTTTTTTTCTTTTATATTTGTCATAGCCATTGTTTTTGAGCATAAAATTATGTAGCTTTTTTTTAAAGACTACTCAATGTTCTTTCTCAATGGCTAATTTTATTACATGGATACTTTGTTGTTAATTGCAACTTACAACATTACTCAGGTGAAACAGGATTAACCTATTTAACGCAATTAAGTGTCATTACCTTTTTACAATTTGTTTCAGCAGCTACAGGTATAGCCGCATTAATTGTAGTGTTTAATGCTATGCGCGAAAAAGAAACAGAAGGCTTAGGAAACTTTTTTGATATTTTCCTAAAATCATTAACTCGCATTTTAATACCAGTAAGTTTAGTCATTGCTGTTATATTAGTATTTAATGGAACACCAGCAAGTTTTGATAGAAAAGACACAATCACTACTTTACAAGGAGACACTGTTCAAGTATCTCGTGGGCCAGCAGCAGGAATGATAGCCATTAAACATTTAGGTACAAATGGAGGTGGTTGGTTTGGTGCAAACTCAGCGCACCCATTAGAGAATCCAAACTACCTAACCAATATGGTAGAAATGATTGCGCAAGTGCTTATTCCAATTGCATTAATATTTGCGTTAGGATTTTATCTGAATCGTAAAAAAATGGCTTACGTTATTTTTGGGGTCATGACAATTGGAATGTTATCTTTTTTAATTCCCACCTTAATTGCCGAAACAAATGGAAACCCAGCAATTTCATCAATGGGCATTGACCAAGCCGCTGGAAGTATGGAAGGAAAAGAAGTCCGATTTGGCTCAAGCGCCTCTGCCTATTGGAGCATTGTAACAACTATTATTTTAACTGGCTCCGTAAACTCTATGCACGATAGCTCTATGCCTGTATCTGGAACGATGCAATTATTAGGTATGATGACGAATGCTTTTTATGGAGGTTGTGGTGTAGGGATTTTGAACTACTACATTTTTATCATTATTGCCGTATTTATTTCCGGCTTAATGGTTGGAAGAACACCTGAATTTTTAGGAAGGAAAATTGAAGCGCGTGAAATGAAAATAGCAACGTTAATTGCATTGCTTCATCCATTTTTAATATTAGTGGGTACAGCTATCTCATCTTATGTTTTCACAAACGACCCATCCGTTGGTTGGTTAAACAATCCAGGTTATCATGGTTTTTCCGAAATGTTATACGAATACACATCTTCAGCTGCAAACAATGGTAGCGGTTTTGAAGGGCTTGGAGATAATAACTGGTTTTGGAATATAACTACAGGATTTGTTTTAATACTAGGGCGCTTTTTACCAATTATTGGACCAGTAGCCATTGCAGGAATTTTAGCAAATAAAAAATTCATTCCTGAATCAGCAGGAACTTTACAAACAGATACGGGAACCTTTGGAATTATGACCTATGCAGTTATTATGATTATTTCAGCTTTAGCATTTTTTCCAGCCTTAGTGCTAGGTCCATTGGCTGAGTATTTCACATTATATAACAAATAAATATTAAACGACTATGAACGCAACACAAAATAAACCATTGTTTCAAAAAGACTTAATTATAGAGGCTTTGAAACAATCATTCAAAAAATTGAATCCAAAATCAATGATTAAAAACCCAGTTATGTTTACTGTGGAAATAGGGACACTCGTGATGTTAATTGTATCTATAAGTATTATGTTTCATAATGATGGCACACAAGGTAGTTTAGCATACAACTTGGTTGTTTTTAGTATCCTATTGTTAACCTTACTATTTGCAAATTTTGCGGAAGCCATTGCGGAAGCCCGTGGTAAAGCACAAGCAGAATCTCTAAGAAAAACAAGGGAAGAAACGCCTGCCAAATTAATTGCTCCTGTTGGAGAAATGTATGTGAATGAATTACAGATGGTAAGTTCATCACAATTAAAAAAAGGAGATGTTTTTTTATGTGAAACTGGAGATATTATACCAACCGACGGTGAAATTATTGAAGGCTTGGCAACCATTGACGAATCTGCTATTACAGGCGAATCAGCCCCAGTTATTCGTGAAGCTGGCGGTGATAAATCAAGTGTAACAGGTGGCACAAAAGTATTAAGTGATAAAATTAAAGTAAAAGTTACCACTGAACCTGGTGAATCTTTTTTAGAAAAAATGATTGCCTTAGTAGAGGGTGCAAGTAGACAAAAAACACCTAATGAAATTGCTTTAACCATTTTATTAGCAGGTTTTACTTTAGTATTTGTGATTGTTTGTGTGACTTTAAAACCCTTTGCAAACTACGCTAATACACCAATTACCATAGCGGCTTTAATTTCATTATTTGTGTGTTTAATCCCTACAACAATTGGTGGTTTATTATCTGCCATTGGCATTGCAGGTATGGACAGAGCCTTAAGAGCCAACGTGATTACCAAATAAGGAAAAGCAGTTGAAACAGCAGGAGACATAGATGTTTTATTATTAGATAACTTGGCTATCCGCAATAATCTTCCAATTAAACCGCTATATTAGCGGAATGGAGTATCCAAAAAATCAGATGGAATTCGAGCGGTTGTTTTCGACTGACGAAGAATGCTTTACCTATTTATTACAACTTCGACTTGAAAATTTATACATGTGCCCATCTTGTTCTCATCAAGATTATTGGATAAATGAACGAAAACAGATGGTTTGTAAATTGTGCAAGCGACAAAC
>JBKDJY010000069.1:0-3597 GCA_046345275.1 Bacteroidota bacterium | reverse complement strand
TATCGTTTCTCTTTTTTTGTTTTTTTCTTTTATATTTGTCATAGCCATTGTTTTTGAGCATAAAATTATGTAGCTTTTTTTTAAAGACTACTCAATGTTCTTTCTCAATGGCTAATTTTATTACATGGATACTTTGTTGTTTTTAACACCAACAATTACAATGCTATTGGTGATAACAACAATATTGGCTTAAAATGTGAGGCGTTTTTTATTTTTTGTCAGTTCGAGCGAAGTCGAGAACAATTTCTTAAAGAAATACCAATTATTAGGCGTCTGTTTGATGATAGTTCTTTAACCTGCAAATTTTAAAATTAAAGTAAATCTTATTGTACAAATTAATAATTACAGCTTAACTTGTATAAGAGTTATAAAGTACTTGTTTGTATTGGGGACTGGTTAATTCCAATTAAGAATTGATAAACCTTTATTTTATTGACAAAACTTTCCAAAAGCAGGAGCAAAAATGGCAAAATCATCCACATTAACGAAACCGTTATTGTTTAAGTCTGAAGGACAAGTACAGGCAGTACCAAATAGTGGTGCAAATATTGAAAAATCATCAACATCTACAACACCATCATAATTAAAATCACCTACTAATTTTTTAACAGTGATATTAAGGCCATTGTCAGAGCCTGTAATAACAGGGTTTGAACTAACTACCCTTACTCTGTAACCAGTTCCAGCGACTGTATTAATAGGAATAAGCGCATTAATATTTCCAGCCAAGGTAGAGTTACGTGTGCCGATAGCAGTAGTTGCAGAAAAAGAACCTGAGGCATTTGATAGTTGGGCCGTAAAGACATTGCCAGCATTGAAAACGCCATTAATTGTAAATGGAACAGTGAGGCTATTGCCATTGCAAACAACGGTTTTGACTAGTGATGATGTATTAATGGGGAGATTATCATTACATACAGAAGTTACAATTTGATGGCTTGTAAAATTAGTACACTGACCTCGCAAATTGGACGGACTAATAGTTACTTGGGATAATGCCCCGTTTGAATCGCCTGAGTTGGGCAATAGTTTTTTTCTTGACGCTGCGTTAATCAAAGTTGCCGATGTTTTAGCAGTTCTATACATGATTGCGTTTTCATCAATAACGTGTAATAAGCCTAGGCCATGACCAATTTCATGGGTTAACACTTCATAAAAATCTATCCATCCAGCAGGCAGATTCATTGTTCCAGTAGTATCATAAAGATAATTATTTTGTCGTGTAAATCGGATATCAAAATCGGGTATTGCGGATACAGTATCAATACTAGGACAAAATTGAGCTTGTAAAAATGTAACTGCAATTACATTTGAACTTAAAGTCGGCGTAAATGCAATGGTTGTAATGCCATCATTCATTTGAGGAATGTTATTGGCATCTATCCCTAAAATTAAATTAACGCCACTTTTACAACGCCAATCTTTCATGGCTTTTATGACGCAACCTTTTCTATTAGGATAATTTGAGATACTTGTATCTAATCGGATGGTATACCCACCTAATGTATTCGCATTTTTTATATTTAATCTAAATCTGTTTACGCCCACTAATGATGTACTTATGCTATAGTTTATATTTAATGGGCTTACAGAAGCATTTGTAACAATAGAATCTCCTGCATTATTTTTAACAATAAAGGCACCACTTCCTGGATAACCACCAGCTGCAGCATTGAATGTAGTTCTAGATGGCATTTTGATTCTGATTTGTGTATCTGTCCATGATAGGTAGTTTTCATTATCTAAGCCATTGAGAAAGGGAAAATTTTGAGCATTTGCATCACGAAACCTTACTTTGCCATTACCACGGGTTGTGCCAAAATTAAACCCATTAATGGTAAAAACTGAGCCAATTCCTCCTTGTATGGGGGTGTTAAAATTGTTCACAATAACAGCACATAGTAAATTGTTTGCCGGAGAAGTATAGGTTGTGTTATCAAAACGAATACCTGCGGTTGATGTTGCGTTTGCGGTAGTTGTATAAAAACTAAAATTGGAAATAGTTGATGCATCTACTAATTGTAAGCCTGCTGATTGCCCACAATTTTGTATTTTAAGCTTGATGTGCAACAAAACTTTGTCGGTAGTGGTCAGTAGCGTTCTGTTAAATACAGATTGTGACAAATCAATTCCAAACAGAATACCAAGTGTATTGGGCGTTTGGTCGATGAAATTGGTGTTAGGATTGAGGTATGTGGCTGAATTGAAAGAAGCCCCTTTTGTAATGGTAGCATTACCTGTCGCCATCATATTGCTGCCAAAAGAGGCCGAGTTATATTGAAGACGAATGAGGCAGTTATCAAAATATAAACCACTTGTGTTTGTTTTGGCAAACACGTCAAATTCCAAAAAGCGATTAGAACCAGCGTAGGTAATCAATTCATTCCCCGTGCTAATGATGAGGTTATTAGCTAAAACTTGATTTATTTTTTGACTGCGTCTATTGTTATATTTTGTAGTGAAAAAAGTAATGTGTTTATTATAATTGGCATTGTGGGTGGCAACGGAATCGGTATTAATCTTATTTATTTTGGTGTTTTGGCTTATTATGGGGCTTTTTTTTTGAGGGATACGAATGTTAAATTGCTTTGATAAATCTTTATATAAATCATTCACGTTTTTGTTTTCGTAACTTTGGGCAAGCCCGTTTCTTACTCTTATTTCATTATTAGCATCATACACAACTTGAGAGGTTAACTTATATGCACTAGGTAAATTGCCAAAAGTAAATGGCGTACAAAAAATAACAGATGTATTATTTAATTTAATTTGTAAGCCATCTTCTACATCTGTTCCAAAATAGCTGCCATTTTCCTCAATGTTTCCGCCGTCCATTATGATATTTATGGTGCTACTTGTTTTTTTACCATAAATGATTTTATCTACTTGGGTTTCGTAAGGTGTATATATGAGAGAATCTTTGCCCCTAAAGGATTTGCCCGCAGACAGTATTTTACCTTCAAAAATTAGGCTGCTTGATGCTTGTATTTGTTTTAAGGCAAAATTTTTATCATAAATCAAATTTTGAGAAAGTAAATTTAAACTACTGAGCGTAAACAGTATTAATAATGTTGCAATTTTTAATGTTTTTGGTTTCATGTTTTTGGTTTTTGTTGCTATGTAAATGTATTTTTTCTATTCATGTTCAATGTTTAGTTTGTATTAAAAAATAGTAAACGAGTGATTTTATATCACTCGTTTAATACTAAAAACAGTAGTACTTTTAAAGATCAATAAATATTAATATTCCCAAAAAAGACCTCACTCCCAACCCCTCTCCATTTTAGAGGGGGCTAGAACCCTTTGCATTATTGAGATTTAATGGATTTCAATAATTTTGGGCCGATATTAGTGATTATATATAAACATTTAATATACATTTTATTGACAAATCTGTCCAAAAGCAGGAGCAAAAATGGCAAAATCATCCACATTAACAATACCGTTATTGTTTAAGTCTGAAGGACAAGTACAGGCAGTACCAAATAGTGGTGCAAATATTGAAAAATCATCTACATCTACAACTCCATCATAATTAAAATCACCTACTAATTTTTTAACAGTGATATTAAGGCCATTGTCAGAGCCTGTAATAAT
>JBKDJY010000068.1:0-13942 GCA_046345275.1 Bacteroidota bacterium | reverse complement strand
GATCTCTATAGTCTGTAATTCCTGAAAAATGTTTAACAAAATCCATTTGTGTTTTTTATAATACAAATACAGATTTTATTACTTTAATAAAGCTAAGTCCTTTTATAACTTATTGACTATGAGATGTTATTTATGCGGTTGCCCTGCGGTATGATGTGGAGAGAATTATTAATTGTTTTGATCTTTACTATTAAATACCTTAAAAACATCTAAAATAATGATTGCTTAAACTTACAATCAACACTTACATGCCTATCTAGAGGAAGCTATGCATTATGGTTTGTTGCTTTTACAAAACTTACATTTAATTCAGCGTTTACGAGCACTAACAAGGGACAAATCTAAACCATTTTACAAATTTTCTTTAATAAACTTCTGTATCTTATTAAATAAGTGGATACGGGTGTAGCCGCCATAAATGCCATGATTTTTGTTGGGATATGTCATAAATTCAAACGGAATATTATTATTTACTAACTCACGCGCCAGTTCCATTGAATTTTGATAGTGTACATTATCATCACCACTTCCATGAATTAATAAAAACTTGCCTTTTATTTTATGCGTAAAATTGATGGGGGAGTTATCCTCATAACCACTTTTATTATCTATTGGTTTTCTCAAAAAACGCTCGGTATAAATATTGTCATAAAATTTCCAATTTGTAACTGGGGCTATGGCAACTGCAGTTTTAAAATAATCGGCGCCTTTGCTAATTAGTAATGATGCCAAATACCCACCATAACTCCATCCCATAAAGCCTATGCGTTTTTTGTCAACATAAGGCAAATTTCCAATGTATATATTGGCGTCAATCTGATCTTCAACTTCCAGTTTACCCAATTGCAAATAAGTACTATGTTTAAATTCTCTTCCTCTGCCTAAAGTACCTCTACCGTCTACACAAACAACGATGTATCCTTCTTGATTTAAAATGGAATGCCACCACATATCAAAAGTTTCCCACATATTATTACATTTGTTGGACCCAGGCCCGTTATAAGCAACCATCAAAACAGGGTATGTTTTTGAAGGGTTAAAATGACTTGGTTTCATAAGCCATCCATTCAGTTCAGTTCCAACTTTATTTTTAAAAGTAAAAAATTCTTTAGCTGATAATTGATAGTCTGCTGCCAATTTTTTTAAACTTTCGTTCGCTTGTAAAATTTTTATCAATTTGCCATCAGCCTGATGTAATTCATAAACTGGTGGCGTATTGGCATTTGAATATTTACTCACGTAGTATTTTAAGCCCTTGGTAAATTCAGCTTCAGTTGTTCCATCCTTTGGAGATAAACGGTTTATTGACGTACCATTTAATTTTATCGAATACAAATCTCGATTGATAGCGCCTTGCTGTGTGCTTTGATAAAATAAGGTATTTGACTTTTCGTCGATGCCGTAAAACGAAATTACATCCCAATTTCCTTTTGTTATTTGAGTTATTAATTTGCCATTGTTATCATAATGATATAAATGATTGTAATTGTCTTGTTCGCTCGACCAAATAAAGCCTTTGTCATTTGATAAAAAAGTAAGATCGTCGGTCACATCAATGTATGTTTTTGACGTTTCAGTTAAAATAATTTTTGTTGATCCATCCATTGCATTGGCGTATAATAATTCAACGTTATTTTGCAATCTGTTCAAACGCGATATTGATAAAGTATTTGCGTCATTGGTCCATTTTATTCTTGGAATATAAATGTCGGTTTCTTTTCCAATATCAACGGTTGCCGTTTTTAAAGTTAACAAGTCATAAACATGAACAGATACAATGGAATTATCCTCTCCCGCTTTAGGATATTTAAAAGTGATTTTATCTGGGTACAAATTATTGTTATAGGCATCGAACGTATATTCCTTCACGTTGCGCTCGTCAAATCGGACATATGCCAATTTTGAACCATCGGCATTCCATTCAAAATAATTGGCTTTGCTAAATTCTTCTTCATAAACCCAATCAGCCCAGCCATTTTTTATTTCATTATTTTTACCATCAAACGTAATTTGTATTTCTTTATCTAAATTTAAGTTTTTTATAAATAGATTATTATCTCTTACAAAAGCTACCTTATTTCCTTTTGGCGAAATGGTTGCGAACATTTGTTTTCCATTACTTGATAGCTCTCTTAAAGTTTCCGTTTTTATATCGTAAACAAAATTTAATGATTTTTCTGAACGACGGTATATTGATTCGGAATTGGTAGAAAATAAAATTTTAGTTTCATCTGAACTAAAACTGTAATTACTAATATCAATGGGAAGCCCATTAAATTTAATATTTTTGGCTTTAACAATGGTGGCAATTTTATTTCCAGTCTTTAAATCGAATTTAACCAAATTGTTTCCAGTGGCACTATCGCTTATGATGTCTGTGTATTCTAGCCCATTATTCAAGGCATTAAAACCCGCTGCTGATTGTGGATAAAACAATCCGTTGGTATAAATATCTTCAACAGAAATACTTTTTTGAGAATTGCCAATTAAATAAATAAAAAATAGAAAGGCTGTAAAATAAATATGTTTTTTCATTCAAATAAAATTAGTGAATTAATAAATCGAAAGGTAATAAATATAGGACTGGTGCAAAAATATAGTTTTTGAAAATGATTTTCTCTCGCAAAAAATAAGACAATGATTAATAAAAAATGTTGTTCAAATCTTGTCATTTTTCGATTTCGAAAGTTTAGCATTCAACCTGATGTGTTTTAAAGCTCAACCTGCAATTGGCTTTGAAATAAATTTACAAGTTAACATCGCAATATCATCTACAAAAGGCATTTCAGATTTAAAATCTTCAGCATAAAAAAGAATCGCTTTATTAATAAACTCAGAACTTGAATGAATGTTTTTTAATAAAATTTTTTCGATTTCGGTTTGAGAAATTGACATGTTTTCTTTATTGATGGTATCGGTTAATCCATCAGTATAGGCAAATAGCAATGCGTTTGAAGAAATCAAAATCGTTTCTGATTCAATGAGTGGTAATTGATTTGAAATTCCTAAAAGCGTGGAGCCTTTTGATAGTGCTATAATTTCATTGTTATTAAGTAACAGCGGTGAATGATGGCCTGCATTGATATAAGATAGTTTATTTGATTTAATATGATAGGTGCCAATAAATAAGGAAATGAATTTTTCAGTTTTTGCGTTTTCAAAAATTAATTGATTTAAGTCAGATATAATTTCTTCTAAATTTTGTGTATACTTTACAAGGACATGCAAGGCTGCTTGCAAATTGCTCATCAGTAAAGCGGCTGCCATGCCTTTACCTGAAACATCAGCCAAACAAAATAGATACTCATTTTCATTGATTTGGATAACATCATAATAATCGCCTCCAATTTGTTGATGAGGAAGATAGATGGCATGAAATTCAATGTGCTTACTATTTGGAAGTTTAGTTGGAAATAAAAGTTTTTGCATTCCTTCTGCCAATTCCAATTCTTTTTGAAGGGCAACTTTTTGAAGCGAAGATTTGTATAGTTTTTTATTTTCAATGGCTACAATCATTACATTGGTAATGGTTTGAATAAAAGGCAAATGTTTTATGGCCGAACTCATTTCAAGTCTATGGCCATCTACGTCACCTACAATGACAAAAGCCAAAGGTGTGTTTTTATGATAAACAGGGATGACAATCTCAAAGTCTTTACTTAATTTGCCCTTAGAATAAGAAAGTGTTTCAATTTCTTTAATATCTAGTAATTCGTTTTCAAATATTAATTCATCAATAGATTTGTCAACTCCATATTTTAAAATACATTTCCAATCTGAAGAAAAACTAAATAAAACAAGCTTTCCAATTTTTAATCTGTTTTCTAAAATTTCTTGATAAATATCGAGTAATTGATTTGTGCTTAAATTATTATTAATGGCCTTTGTCATTTCTAACAAGGCATTTAATTTAATATCCTTTATGACGTTGGATTTTTTTATTTTAGGAGTGTTTGGTTTCAATATAAAGATTGTAAACCCTTAAATTTAAAAAATTAAACCTAAATCATTAAAAAATATTTACAAGAAATTTTGTTTTTAAATTTTCTGATATTTTAAAAAACAGCGTGAATGATTTGTTGGATAATTCTTAAGAATACGTAAAGCTTTCATTCTAAATTTGTATATTGGATGATTAAAAAAAACAGAATGAGTAAAAATGCCATCGTTATAGGAGCTGGTGTTGCAGGTTTAGCAGCTGCGGTAAGACTTTCTTGTGAAGGATATGCAGTAACCGTTTTTGAAAGCAATCATTTTATTGGTGGAAAAATAAATAGCAAAACCATCAATGGTTACCGATTTGATATGGGGCCATCTGTATTTACAGGTCCAGAATACATTAAGGAATTATATGATTTATGTAAAGAAGATTTCTCAACATTTAAGTATCAAAAATTAGCGTATACTTTTAATTATTTTTACTCAGATGGTTTGAATTTTAATCTTTCGGCAGACAGAGAAACCTTATTGAATCAACTTTCTGAACATTTAAATGAGGATAAAGAAGTTTTAAGAAAATACTTAAGTAAAGCCGAAAAAAATTATAACACCATTTCTCCATTGTTCATAGAAAAATCTTTGCATCGGTTTAAACATCTTCTTAATAAAAAACTCATCAAAGCTTTGTTTAACATCCCGAATTACAAACTGCATCAGACGATGAACCAAGAAAATGAGAATACGTTTAGAAACTCTAGAACGGTTCAATTATTTAACAGGTTTGCATCTTACAATGGCAGTAGTCCATATCAAGCGCCGGCCATGCTTAACATGATACAGCATTTAGAATTAAATGTTGGAGCTTTTTTGCCTGAAAAAGGAATGGTGCAAATTGTTAATGCCATATACGAACTAGGATTAAAAAAAGGTGTAACGTATCAATTAAATGAATCGGTAACAAAAATAAACATTGAAGACAATCGCGTAAAAGGCGTTACCACCAATAAAGGAACTTATCAAGCGGATGTTGTAATTAGCAATATGGACGTTTCATTTACTTATGAAAAATTAATGCCGCTCGTAAAAAAGCCTTTAAAAACGATTTATCAAGAAAAATCAAGTTCGGCCATAGTTTTTTATTGGGGAATAAAAAAAGAATTTAAAAACTTAGGAGTGCATAATATTATTTTTTCAGAAAATTATAAAAAAGAGTTTGAAGATATTTTTATTAATAAAACTCAAAACAGTGACCCTACAATTTATATTAATATCACCTCGAAGGAAATTAAATCGGACGCTCCGGAAGGTTGTGAAAATTGGTTTGTGATGACAAACTCAACAAATAATTTTGGTCAAGATTGGGATGAAGAAGTAAAAAAATTAAAGCAATTATTAATTACCAAGATCAATAAAATTTTGAACACAACTATTGAAAATTATATTGACTATGAAGAAGTTTTACATCCTTTATTAATAGAGCAAAAATATTCGGGGAAGTTTGGTTCTATTTACGGCAACGCTTCAAATAATAAATATGCTGCATTTTACAGGCACGCTAATTTTAGTAAAGAAATAAAAGGATTATATTTTGTAGGCGTTACTGTGCATCCGGGAGGTGGAATTCCTTTAGCCTTAAATTCAGCTAAAATAGCCATAGAATGCCTGAAAGAAGATTTATCAAAAAAAGAAAATAGACAATAAACCGATTCCTTTTCAATTTTGTTTCAACAATTTACTTTTTAGCGTCTGCCAAAAATTGCGCCAATCCCTTATCTGTTAAAGGATGATTTAGTAATGCAGTAATGGCACTTAATGGTGCAGTAATTACGTCAGCACCAATTTGAGCGCATTGAATAATGTGTAATGGATGACGCACTGATGCTGCTAATATTTGTGTTTGATAAGAATAGTTATTATAGATCAAACGAATTTCTTCAATCAATCGCATCCCATCGGTGCTCACATCATCTAAACGACCAACAAATGGGGAAACATAAGTTGCTCCTGCTTTGGCTGCCAATAATGCTTGGCCAGAAGAAAAGACCAATGTGCAATTCGTTTTAATTCCTTTATCGCTAAAATATTTTATGGCTTTAATGCCTTCTTTTATCATTGGCACTTTTACCACAATGCGTTCATGCAAATCTGCTAACACCTCTCCTTCTTTAATTATACCAGCGTAATCGGTTGCTATAACTTCAGCACTTACATCGCCTGTTGTAATTTTACAAATGTCAACATAATGTTTTAAAATATTATTTTGACCCTTAATGCCTTCTTTTGCCATCAAGCTCGGATTTGTTGTTACACCATCCAAAACGCCTAAATCTTGGGCTTCTTTAATTTGTTCTAAATTTGCGGTATCAATAAAAAATTTCATAAAATTGTTATTTTTTGTAAATTTAGACATAAGCAAATTACTTCAAAGCAATGTTTGTAGAATGTTTACATTTTTTTTGAAAAGAAAATAAATAGCATACTTTTAGAATTATGGTTACAAATAAAGATGTTCATCCCATTCCATATCACATTTAAAAAACAATAAATATTTATTGATGAAAAAGGAAAAAGTGGTGGTGTTTAGTGGTGCAGGCATGAGCGCTGAAAGTGGTATAAAAACTTTTAGAGCAACCGACGGTTTGTGGGAAGAATATAAAATAGAAGAGGTTGCAACTTACGATGCTTGGAAAAAAAACAGTGAATTGGTTTTGCAATTTTATAACCTTCGTCGCAAACAGGTCATGGAAGCAAGTCCCAATCAGGCACACATACTCGTTGCTAAGCTTGAAGATTTTTATGATGTCACTGTAATTACTCAAAACATTGATAATTTACATGAGCGTGCAGGAAGTAAGAATGTTTTGCACTTACATGGAGAAATTATGAAAGTTAGAAGTACAGTTGATTCATCGTTGGTCTATCCTATTAAAAAATGGGAATTAAAAAAAGGAGAGCTGTGCGAAAAAGGATCACAGCTTCGCCCACACATTGTTTGGTTTGGTGAGGCAGTTCCAGAAATGGACAAGGCAACAAAAATTGCGCAGTCTGCTGATTTATTTATTACAATTGGAACCTCTTTAAATGTTTATCCAGCAGCTAATCTTATTAATGAGGTTAAAGGAACAATTCCGAAATATTTAATAGATCCCAGCGAATTTAATTTGAATCACATTAAAAACTTAACCCATTTAAAAACCAGTGCTACTTTAGGAATGATAAGTCTTTTTGAAAAATTAAATCTATTACCATCATGAGTTCCTCTTCCACCATAAAATGTCCAAATTGTAAACATGAATTTCAGTTAGGAGAAGCCCTATCTTCGGAAATTGAAGCCTCTATAAAGGCTCGCTATATGGATCGTTTTAACAAAGACCAAAAATTACTTGCGGAAAAGGAAAAAGAATTTGAATTAAAAATTGAACAATTAAAAAAGCAAGAAGAAAATCAAGCACAAATCATTGCTGATAAAATGAAACTTCAAAGAAGTATTTTAGAAGAAGAAGCCATCAAGAAAGCAGCTTTAGAAATGAATTTGCAATTGGAATTATTAAATAAAGAATTAACAGAAAAAGCGCATAAACTAAAAGAAAGTCAGGCAAAGGAATTGGAATTTTTATTAAAAGAAAAAGAAATAAAAAATAAAGAAGCTGAACTAGAAATTACGATTCAAAAAAAATTACTTGCCGAACGTGAACAATATTCTGAGATTATAAAAAAGCAAGAACAAGAAAAAAATGTATTAAGAGATAAAGAATATCAAATGAAAATGTTAGAGTTGCAAAAGCAATTGGATGATCAAAAAAAACTAACAGAAGAAATGGTTCGAAAACAAGGTCAAGGATCTATGCAGTTGCAAGGCGAAGTACAGGAGATAGCTTTGGAAGATTTATTAAAAGCAACTTTTCCTTTTGATTTGATTGAAGAAGTTGGCAAAGGAGTACGTGGTGCAGATGCCATACAAACCGTTAGAAATAATGTAGGGAACAGTTGTGGAAAAATAATATACGAAAGTAAAAATACCAAATCATTTGGTGGTGATTGGATTGATAAATTAAAACATGATATGCGCCACACACAAGCTGACATTGCTGTGATTGTAACTGAAACAATGCCAAAGGATATGGAAAGCTTCGGAATGAAAGATGGTGTTTGGGTTTGCACGTTTACTCAAATAAAATCTTTGGCTTTTGTTTTAAGAGATAGTTTGATAAAAATAAATGGGGCCATTCAAAGTCAAGAAAACAAAGGAGACAAAATGAGTATGCTTTATGCTTATTTAACGGGAACAGAATTTAGACAACAAATTGAGGCCATTGTAGAAGGTTTTAGCGAATTACAAGATGGCATTCAAAAAGAAAAAAATGCCATGCAAAAAATTTGGAAAGAAAGAGAAAAACAATTGGAGAAAGTATTGCTAAACACAACAAATTTTTATGGTTCAGTTAAAGGCATTGCTGGTAATGCAATTGGAGATATCAAATTGTTGGAATTGGGAGATTAGTTAAATTTGTCCTTTATACTTTGGATCAAAGTCCACCATCCATTCAATGCCGTATTTGTCTCTAAACATTCCAAAATAAGAACCCCAAGGGCTGTCGGAAATTGGTATTTCAATTTGACCACCAGCTGAAAGTCCATTTAATAATCTGTCAGCCTCTTCTTTGCTTTCCGCACTAATTGATATTTTAGATCTATTTTCGTTTTCATTTGTTTTACCCATAATTTCAGGAACGTCATTGGCCATTAAAACATTTTTGCCAATTGGCAAAGCAATGTGCATTATTTTATTTGCTTCGTTTTCTGCTACTGGAAATTCAGGACTTGATAGATCTTTGAAACGCATAACTTTTGCAAACTCTCCCCCAAAAACTGATTTATAAAATGTGAATGCTTCTTCTGCATTTCCGTTGAAGTTAATGTGAGGATTGATTAGCGCCATAATTTCATGAATTTATATTGTGATTTAATTTATGATAATAAATATATGAAACTGCTAAAATTGCAAATACAATTAAGGGAAAAAATGTTTGACCATTAATTCCATCAACAGCCCCGTGACTTATTATTGCAAAAATAAAGTCAAATGCAAAACCTGCATAAGCCCATTCTTTTAATCGCTTTGGAATTTGTGGAATTACCAATGACAATACACCTAATATTTTAAAAACAACTAATGTGTTTCCAAAATATTCAGGGTAGCCTAAATGGCGAATTCCTTCTTTCGCCAATTCTGTTTGTGAAGTTAATGCAGGCATTACACCTTCAAATAATGCAATTATTATGGTAGCAGTCCAGAAAATTATTTTATCTTTTTTCATCTTATTTATTTTAAGTTTACAGATATAATTTATTACGTGCAACTGTTAACAAGAAAAACCTAAATAAAAAATAGTTCCATGCAACACAATATTCATCTTGCGTCTAACAGACCCGATGAAGCCTTTGCCTTTAAAAGCCTTTATTCATTTTTGTCGTCCATTTGTTTTTCCTTTTTTAGAAACTCTAAATTCCATATTTTCTCTGCTCTTTGTCCGATAAACCAAAACGATATAGCAAGAATTAAAAAAAATATTGCTTTGTGTGTTCCGTTCCAAAAATATTCAAAATACTTTGTATAGAGATTGATAAATAAAAATGTAATTCCGAAACTTCGAGATGTATAGTCGTCTTGTTTGAGGCCGTAATAGATTGCTCCTACTGCTACTAAACCAAAAAGTAGTCCCCATTGAAAAAGTTCATATTGTTTTACCTCATACCAACTTTGCATATCACCGTAATTCCCAAAAATTGATAAAATCCATAGGGCAATGAAAAGATAAAGTAGGCCCATAATGTATGTTGGCTTGTGAAAGTTTGATAGCTTGGAATAGTTTTTTAGAAAGAAACTTGCGCCGACCAAAATACCACCAAACAAAATAAAGCGTAATTCATTCCAAGAAAATATGCTCCCCAACCAGACATATAGCCAGTCTCTGTTCCAAACCAACTACCAAGAGAGATGAGTGAAAATAACCAAACAAGTTTTGAGGGAAACCAAAGCGCTAAAGCAGCATAGATGGCAGTTGATAATAAAAATAGGATTGAGAAGTGGCCGCTACCAGTGTCTAGTGCTTTGCCTAAATAACCAACGGAAGCAGCAGTAAGTAGTACACCTATAAAAATAATTGCTTCATTACTGAAAATTTTTTCTGGTCTTCTTTGTCGTCTTTTAAGTCCAACATAATAAATTGCTGCTGCTAGTTACTCTGTATATCTATGTTTACTTGAACCTAATTTGTAAATTTAGTTTAAAATAAAATTGTCCGTTGTCCTCGTATAATTTACCAAAATCGTGTCTGCTACTACTTGCTGTTTCAAGTTTTGTGTTAGCAAATAAATAGTCTTCAAATTGATTTCTGTTGTAAATGTGATAGCATAAAATGTCTCCATTTTCTTTTACAATTAGGTAACCACCAGTTGCATCATAAACTCCTGTCCAAACCTTTGAGGGTGTCATTCCTAAGGCCACATCGGTCAAGAAGCGTTTGATTTTATAGTCGTAAAATGTATGTGCAAATTGTGTGTCGTAATTAAGAGGATTTGATTTGTTTATACTTTCAGTTAAGTCTTTTGTTGAGCTTAAAGTTGTTGTGAAAAATGTCTTGATCATTTCCGCTAAAATATTTGGAAGTAAGCTGTCAATAAGAACTAAATTGTTTTTGAAAACATCTTGTTCAAGAGTTATGAATTTTAGTTTTCCTCCCTGCTTTTTAATTGTTTCAATTCTGTCTTTGATTTTGCTTTTCGTATCAATTTCGTTTATTGCTGTTACTTCTTTTGGAGTAAGTTTTAGGTTGGTTACTTGATAAATGAAATTTGTTGTTTTGCCAGCATTTAAAAGCGTGGCATCACCACCCAATTGAGATTTTATACTAAATCCTAATTCTGCGGTTTGGTTAATTCTTTGGTCGTGAATTACAATTCTTATGTCGGTTTTGGAAGTTGATTTTGCTTTGAGTGATTGACAATTTATTGAAGTCATAAATGCCTCAACTTCGGGAATACTAAAAGCACCAGTTGCTCCTTTTATTTTTGCTAATAATTTTGTTGATTGCTCAATAAATGTTTTTACAGATATTCGTAATTCCTCTTTTCCTCCCGAAATAATTACTAAATCTTTGTTTAATTCATATTCAAAATTTCCGCCACTTTCGTTGCGAATGATTTTTATGATTGGGTAGAAAAGTTCTTCAACTTTGTTTAGGTTAGCATCTCCTGTAAATAATTGTTTGTCGCCAAGCAATTTGAATAAAGCATATATTTCACTCCATTCGCCTTTATTTCCTGTTAGCATTTGTAATTCCTATAAGTTCTAAAATTTTTTTTGCTGTTGCCTGTATTGCAGGCACGGCAACGGAGTTACCAAATTGTTTGTAAGCTGATGCGTCAGCAACAGGAATTACATATTTATCAGGAAAGCCTTGTAACCTTGCCCATTCTCTTGGAGTCATTTTACGTATTCCTTCTCTGTTTACGGTGCCTTTTATGTGAGTTGTTGGAGTGAAATCTGTTATTCTGTGGTCGTAAACTAAATTTCTTTCTCGTCCCATACCACCTACCACTATTGCGTTTGCAATTCCATCATCAGGAATAATTTCATAACCAAAACCATTTCCTTTCCCTTCGTGTCTCGCCTTGTGATTTACAAGTGTCTGAATATATTGAGTTGACAAAAAATATTTTGTTTCAGGAACTTTCTTTTCTTTAATGTCTGCAAATTTTACTTTTTTCTTTGTTGGTTTCGGGTATTCAAATTCCGTTATTCCAGTGTCTTTGCGAAATCCAACAATATATATTCTTTCTCTGTTTTGTGGAACGCCAAACTCTTTTGCATTGATGACTTGTGGCTCGGGAACGAAGTAGTCAAGGTCGTAGCGTAAAACATTTAAAATTGTTTCAAGGGTTTTTCCCTTGTCGTGGCTTCTTAAACCTTTTACGTTTTCAAGGAAAATTGCTTTAGGTTTATGTTTCTTGATAATTTCTGCAACGTCAAAAAATAGCGTTCCTCTTGTGTCTTCAAAACCGCCACGTTTACCAGCAATTGAAAATGCTTGACATGGAAAACCTGCACATAAAATATCAAAATTGTTTGGAATGTAGTTTTTTACTTGTGGTTTTGTGATGTCGCCAAATGGAATTTCTCCAAAATTTGCTCTGTATGTTTTTTGTGCTTCTTTGTCCCACTCGCTTGTAAATACACACTTTCCACCAAGGTTTTGCATTGCAAGTCGGAAACCTCCGATACCTGCAAAAAGGTCTATAAATTTGAATGTGTAATTGTCAGGTGTTGGAAACGGCACGTTTTCAACTTCAAAAAGTAGTTGTTGTAAAGCGTCCTCCGCCACTAAAGATAAATTTTCTTCGTTTTGTTTGTAGGTTACATATTCTTTTAAAACTTTCAAAGCGTCCTTTTTGTAATGCTTTGAAACTCCGTTATGAATGTTGTGCAAATAGTGAGTTAATACAGCTTTCTTGTCGGCTTTTGGCTCTACAAGTCTAATTTGAAAGCGTTTGCCGTCAAACTCGTCTATGCTTATTTTCTCTTTTATTTTCATTGATTTTTTATACAAAATTCAAGTCGTAAGTTCGCAAATTAATTACCAATAAAGTCCTTTTTGTGTTCCAAATTTTCAACAGTCTATATACAGTCGGCCTGTGGTTTGGTCAGGCCTTACTTTCGTCGGGCTTCCGAAGCATCAACTGGCTATACCCACAAATGTTTATTTAAAGATAAAATGTTTAGTAGCCATTTGTAAAATGAAAATAATTGTCTTTCGCGGAGCAAACGCTTTTGCAAACGCATTGTTGTCTGCCAAACTGTTGCTTAGCATATATGTTATAAGCAGTTGTTTTTTATTACAGTTTTTTCAATTGTACTGTCTCGTGAATTTAAAATTTGAATTTCTAATTTTCTACCAATTATTTCTTTAATTGATACGCTGTCTAATGAGTAAATTGGCGATAGGTCAGTATCATACTTATGGGCAAAAAGTCCACACTTAACATATATTTTAGGACTAGATTTTGGAGACATTACTAATCTCGATTCCTCTGTAATAATGATTTTTTCATCATTATATAAAATTCGGTCAGGTAAAAAATTAGAATAAACTATTAATGATATTCCTAAGCCGATATACGGAATTATTAAAATAGTTGTTAAGAACAAGTGACCCCAGAAAATAATTCCATATAATACTTTTTCTAGCCTGTTTATTTCCGTAAGTCCAAATATTGAGATTGAAGAGATTATAAATACCCAAAAAGGAATTAATTCAATCGTCAAATTAGTTAAGTGTCTTTGGAATGCCCACATTATTATTAAAATAATGGTTATGCAAAATGAAATGATATTGAGAAATGAAAGAGTTTTTTTTCCTTTTTCACCGATTTTAGTTTTCTTTATTTTGGAGATCCAAGAAAAAAAATAGATTAAAATTATTACGACAAAAAATATTGTGCTCATGTCCATTTATTAAGTTTTTTTTCTCAAATGTTATTTCGTCTATACAATTATGACTAACGTTTCCTAACATGCTGATTTACAGTTGCAAGTTAAGGTCATTAGTTGTTATATCAAATTTAGAAATTAATCGTTTCATTGCTGTAATTTTTTTGCGTTTTTGATCTACAAATTGATATTCGGTTAAAGGAACGTATGGTTTATTTTTTACAACCATGTTCCAAATTATGACAGCAAGTTTACGAGCGGTTGCAGATATTGCAGATACTCTTCCTTTGCGATGTGAAATTCGTGCAAAGAAATTGGACAGGGCTGTGTTTTTTAAATTACCGATTGCATTAGCTGCGTTTCTTAATGCTATTTTTAATCGATTGCTTCCTTTTGGGATTTTATTACTCAAAACCTTACCGCCACTAATTTTGTTGTTGGGAGATAACCTTAACCAAGATGCAAATTGTTTTGCTGTTTCAAATTTGTGTATTCCTGTACCAACCTCACTCA
>JBKDJY010000067.1:0-26100 GCA_046345275.1 Bacteroidota bacterium | reverse complement strand
TATTTTAATGAAATAAACAGCTTCGGCCAGGTTACTCACATCAATTTTGAAGGCTTCGCCATTCTTTAAGTTCACGTTGTTGAGGGTGATTAAGGTTTGGCCTAAAACCGTATACACGCCAATGGTAACCCATGCCATTTGTGGGACAGGAACTGTTAGCATAGGCATTGCAGGTGGTGCACCCAATTATACCATTACAGAAGGTTTAACAACTGTCGCTACAGGAGCTGCATCATCCTATACCCTTACTGGCGTGTCGGTAGGGAGCCATACCTATGTGGTATCAAGCAGCAATAGCTGCGACCAAACTTTGGTTGTCACCATCATGGATTTATGCGCTTTACCCGTTCAGCTGACGAAGTTTTCAGCCTCTTGCGCCGATCGTAAAGCAACGATTAAATGGACCACCGCCAGTGAAATCAATTGTGATCATTTTATTTTATATAGGTCAACAGATGGTATCAAATACACTCGTGTTGATACGATTAATGGGCATGGAAACAGCATTATTAAAAGAAATTACCAAATCATAGATAACAATTTAGAGATTGGTGCTATTTATTATTATAAACTTGAGCAAGTTGATTTTGATAAAACAATAAATCAAGCTGGTCCAATTATTTCATCGGAGTGTTTATCTGTTAGTTTCAACTATGATTTGCAACCTTTTCCAGCAAGTAATTTTTTAACCATCATCAGCAACAAAACCTTCGATAATGCCACCATTGGGGTCTATACAGTTTTAGGACAAACCTTAATCACCCTCAACAATGTGAACTTAAAAGATGGGGAAGCATTTACCATTGATGTAAGTAATCTAGCCGCTGCCTTTTATTTTATTAAAATATTTAATAGCAATGAGCGTGCCCTCAAGAAATTTGTGATTGGGAGGTAGGATGATTTTAGCAAACAAATTTTATTGAGAATGAAAAAGAAAAGCCCTTGTAAACCAAGGGCTTTTTAGTTGGTCGATCCGGAGGGATTCTACACGTTAGTTGATTTGCTATAATTAACAAATTAATATGCAAAACATTATTCATCATCTATAATTTACAATGATAACTTAAGCGAAATTTATCTACATTAATAAGTGCCTATTTTTTTATGAGAAAATTATTTAAATTATTTAAAAATAAATATTTTATTGTCATCGTAGTTTTAACGATTTGGTTATTGTATTTTGACAAAAATGATGTGCTCACTCAATATGATTTGGTTCAAAAATGCAATAAATTAAAGGCGGAAAAAGAATATTATCTTTCAGAAATATCAAAAAACAAAACAGAAATTCATGAACTTCAACATAATGTTAAAAGCCTTGAAACATTTGCTCGTGAAAAATATTTGATGAAGAAAGACAATGAGGAGGTTTTTGTTTTTACTAGCAAGTGATGATAAAATAAGATAATTGCAAAGGGTTAACTTGTAAATTTTTTAAAATGGTATCTTTGCTTAAAATTATCATTGAAATTTACATTATTACATAATGACCCTCATTCAAAAGCTAGGGCCGGACTCCTTGAAACTGATCATGGCACTGTTTTAACGCCCATTTTTATGCCAGTCGGGACTGCTGGTACAGTTAAATCTGTTCATCAGCATGAATTAAAAGATGATATCAAAGCACAGATTATTTTAGGAAATACTTACCATTTATATTTACGTCCAGGATTAGAAGTGCTGGAGCGAGCGGGCGGACTTCATAAATTTAATGGTTGGGATAAACCATTGTTAACAGATAGTGGAGGTTATCAAGTTTTTTCATTAGCAAATACTCGCAAATTAAATGAAGAAGGTGCTGTATTCAAGTCGCATATTGATGGCAGTAAACATTTATTTTCCCCTGAAAGTGTGATGGATATTCAACGTGTGATTGGAGCGGATGTTATCATGGCATTTGATGAGTGCACACCTTACCCTTGTGATTATCATTATGCAAAAAATTCATTGGGATTAACGCACCGTTGGTTAGATAGATGCATCAAGCGATTCAATGAAACTGATCCAAAATATAATTATTCACAAGCGTTATTTCCAATTGTCCAAGGTTCAGTTTTTAAAGATTTAAGGGTTCAATCTGCAGACTATATTGCTTCAAAAAATGCAGAAGGAAATGCAATTGGAGGCTTGTCAGTTGGCGAGCCTGCAGAAGATATGTATGCCATGACTGAGCTTGTTTGTGATATTTTACCTATCAATAAACCGCGTTATTTAATGGGGGTTGGTACGCCAGTTAATATTTTAGAATGCATTGCTTTAGGCGTTGATATGTTTGATTGTGTTATGCCTACTCGAAATGCTCGTCACGGTTTATTATTCACAAAAAATGGCATTATTAATATTAAAAATGAAAAGTGGAAAAATGATTTTTCTTTACTAGATGAAGATGGAACGAGTTACGTTGATCAGCAATACACCAAAGCCTATTTGCGACATTTGCTGGTGTGTAACGAGTATTTGGCAGCACAAATTGCAAGCATCCATAATTTAGCTTTTTATTTATGGTTAGTCGGTGAAGCGCGCCAACAGATTATTGCAGGAACATTTTATAATTGGAAAAATAAAATGGTACCCAAATTGTCTCAACGATTATAGTTGTATAACTTGTAATTAGTAGAAAAACTCATGCTAAAAATATTAGACAAATACATTTTAAAAAAGTTTTTAGGAACCTTTGTATTTTCTATTTCTTTAATATTAGCCATATTCATTGTATTTGATATTTCAGAAAAATTGCAAGATTTCATTTCTAGTAAAGCACCTTTAAAAGAAATTATTTTTGATCATTATTTAAATTTTTTGCCATACTACGGTAATTTATTTAGCCCATTATTTACGTTTATTTCGGTCATATTTTTCACGGCAAAAATGGCTGCCAGGACTGAATTTGTTGCTATTTTATCAAGCGGCACAAGTTTTGCAAGAATTTTAAGACCCTATATGATTGGTGCTTCAATCATTACTTTTTCTTCACTAATCTTAAGTCATTTCATCATCCCCATCGCAAATAAAACGCGTTTCAAATTTGAGGATAGGTACATTAACTCAACTTATCATACGGATGATATTAATATCCACAAACAAATTGCCCCAAATACGATTTTGTATTTATCCAATTATGATAATATAACAAATTCATCAAATTTAATATCCATCGAAACAGTGATTGATAACAAACAAGTGTATATGCTTAAAGCCGAAAATATGACATGGGATACCATCAAACATCTTTGGAACTTAAAAAATGTATTTGAAAGAAATTTAATTTATTCTTCGAGTGATTCAATAAAAAACAATCAATCCCTTTCATTTCATGAAACACATAAATTCACATTAAATAAAGCGCTAAAAATTGATTTTACGCCAAAAGAAATGATTCGTTTGGAAAGTAAAATCGAGGTTTTTCCATATTTTGAATTGAGGCAATTTATCATGAAAGAAAAACAAAAAGGCTCAAGTCGAATTGAATTCTTTGAAGTAGAAATGTATAAGCGAACTGCTTTTCCATTTGCAACTTTTATTCTTACCATTATTGCAGTATCCTTATCATCTCGAAAAATAAGAGGTGGTGTTGGACTTCAAATTGCACTTGGCTTATTTTTGAGTTGTATTTATATATTATTTATGCATGTTTCTACTACCTTTGCTACATCTGGTTTAGCTCAACCTCTCATTGCAGTATGGATTCCTAATTTTATTTTTTCTTTTATAGCCTTTTACTTATACAAAAAAGCTCAACAATAATGAAAACAACTTTAATCAATTATTTCAATCTTCATCCTTTACGTTCAGCTATTTTTTTAGGATTTGTCGTGCGTTTAGTAGCAACCATTTTTTCTAAAGGTTTTGGTTTTTTTGATGATCACTTTTTAGTATTGGAAGCAGCTCAGTCATGGATTGATGGCGAAGATTATAATAATTGGTTGCCTAAATCTAATGATCCATCAAGGCAGCCTCAAGGTCATTCTTTTTTTTACGTTGGTATGAATTATTTTATTTTAAAATTTCTAACACTTTTTGGATTAACTGATCCACAGGGCAAGTTATACATCATTCGTTTTATTCATGCCTTATGGTCATTGGTTATTGTTTATTATGGATTTAAAATCGCCTATAAAAAATCTAATTTAAAAGTAGCTTCTTGGGTTGGGTTGGCTTTATCGCTTTATTGGTTTGTGCCATTTTTGAGCGTCCGTAATTTGGTAGAAACGGTTTGTATTCCACCATTGATAATTGCTACTTGGTTAATTATTAAATATGAATCGAAAATTTCATTTAAAAACGCTTTTTATGTTGGTGCTTTGTTGGCCATCTCTTTTTCGATTCGTTTTCAAACATCAATTTTCGCTGCTGGTTTCGGACTTGCTTTATTACTCATGAGAATTCCATTAAAAAGTTTACTTGGAGTTGCATTCGGTTTTATATTAATAGCTTCTTTTACGCAAGGGATCGCTGATATTTATTTTTGGGGAAAACCATTCATGGAATTTTTTGCCTATGTTCAGTACAACATTGATAATGCTAGCAATTTTGGTGTTGATGTATGGCATATGTACATTTCTATTATTTTAGGATTTTTAATTCCACCCTTCAGTATTTTAGTGTTTTTTGGATATTTAAAAAATTTTAAAAAAGAACCTTTGCTGTTTTGGCCAACCTTTTTATTCTTTATTTTTCATACTTATTTTCCAAACAAGCAAGAAAGATTTATTCTACCAGTCATTCCCTTTATCATTATATTGGGCTTCATCGGAGCTTTTCAAATAGCAACATCCTATCAATGGGATTCTAAAAAATGGTTTAAAAATGTAATTATTTTCTGCTGTGTCATCAATTTCATTTTACTTCCTGTTTTAACGGTCTCTTATTCTAAGCGCAACAGGGTGGAAGCCATTTGCTTTATTGCAAAACAAAAAGATTGTGTCAATTTTATTGTAGAAGATTCTAATTTGGATAATTACACGATGATGCCCCAATATTATTTAGAACAATGGAAATCATATTTTTGGATAACAAAAAATTATACGGCCGATAGCCTCTTACAACGTTACAATCATTTGCCATTGAAACAGAGGCCAAACTACGTCATATTTATGCAAGCCGAACACATTCATGAAAGAGTCGATACACTTCGAAAAAAATTTCCTACTTTACGTTATAAAGCTACCATTGAACCTAGTTTCATAGATAAAACCATGTATTTTCTAAATCCTGTTAACGATAATCAAACAACTTATGTATACAAGATTGAGTAGTTGATTCTTTTAACGTTTTACAAATCAGATTGTGTTAATTCATTTTTTATGAATAGCTTATTTCATTTTGTTTTTAACAATTTAAATTCTTTGGTTTTTCTTGATTAAATTTAATTCTTCATTACTAATTTTTTATTATGTTCCTCATCTTTGATACCGAAACAACTGGCTTACCAAGAAGTTATAATGCGCCTTTAACCGATTTTGATAATTGGCCTCGCATGGTTCAATTGGCTTGGCAATTGCATGATGCATTCGGTAACTTAATAAGTAGTAAATCTGTTATAGTAAAACCAGACGGTTATACCATTCCATTTAATGCCATTCAAATACATGGAATTACCAATGAAAGAGCGATTGAAGAAGGACAAGATTTAAAAATTGTACTGAACGAATTTATTGAAGCGGTTAACCAAACAAAATATTTATGCGGACATAATATTGAGTTTGATAATCATATTATTGGCGCAGAATTATTGCGCTGTGGATTACAAAACGTGTTAGCTAATCTCCCGTTTATTGATACTAAAAATGATCAAACAACTGAATACTGTGCTATTCCAGGAGGTCGTGGTGGAAAATTTAAGTGGCCAACTTTAACAGAATTATATAGCAAATTATTTCATAGCAAATTTGAAGAAGCGCATAATGCTGCATTTGATGTGTTGGCAACTGGTAAAGTATTTTTCGAAATAATTAAACGTGGTATAACAAAAGTTAATGAATTAAAATCTTCTGAATTAAATCAAATTAATTATCAAGCGCCAGATTTAACGGACTTATATCAACATGAACTAGATTGGAAAAATAGAAAGAATCAACCTACAGAAACCAAAGAATCAAAGACGCAAAATTTTAATACCGAAGTTTCTAACATTAATTTTTCACACCTTCATAACCACTCACAATTTTCTGTTCTTCAATCTACCAGTGATGTGGTGGATATGGTAAAAAAAGCAACTGAATATAATTTAAGAGGCATTGCATTAACCGACCACGGAAATATGTACGGTGCATTTTTATTTTGGCAAGCCATTGATAAACAAAATAAAATTACCAAAACCCATAACGAATTAATTGAGAAAGGAGAAAAAGTAGGAGAAAAGAAAAATGAGTTAAAGTGTATTATTGGCTGCGAATTATTTATATGTAAGGATTATAAAGATAAAGCAAAACAGGATAACGGCTATACGCAAGTATTTTTAGCAAAGAATAAAATAGGTTATCAAAATTTATCTAAGCTAAGTTCCACTGGTTTAATTGATGGATTTTATTATGTGCCTCGGATTGATAAAAATTTATTACTTCAACATAAAGATGGTTTAATTGCAACCACTGGTTCTTTAACATCCGAAATACCATCACTAATTTTAAATGTAAGTGAAGAGCAAGCAGAAGAATCATTTATTTGGTATAAAGAACAATTTGGCGAAAATTTTTATGTTGAATTAAATAGACATCATCTCCCTGAAGAAAATCATGTGAATACAGTGTTAATTAAATTTGCTAAAAAACATCAAGTAAAATATTTTGCAGCTAATAGCAATTATTATTTAAATAAAAATGGTTTTGAAGCGCATGACATACTATTATGCGTAAAAGATAATGAGAAAAAAGCCACACCAATAGGAAGAGGAAGGGGTTTCAGAAATGGATTAGAAAACAAAGAATTTTATTTTAAATCCCCTACTGAAATGGCTGAGTTGTTTTTGGATTTGCCAGAAGCCATTGAAGCCACCAATGAAATTGTAGATAAAATTGAAGATTTTAAATTAGGCAGGGATATTTTATTACCGAAATTTGAAATTGATGAATCTTTCATTGAAGCAAACCAAAAAGAAATTTTTGAATCTCAGCAACGCATCATTGCCATCAAAGAAAAAGAATGGCAAGAAAAAAAATTATCTCTTGAATTTGTTGAATTGCAAAAAGCAGAAATGTTGGTGATTGCTGAGCAATTCATTTACATGACTCATTTAACTTGGGAAGGCGCAAAGAAAAGATATCCAGAGATGTCGCCCGAAATTAAGGAACGTATAGCCTTTGAACTTACTACCATTGAACGGATGGGCTATCCAGGTTATTTTTTAATCGTGGCTGATTTTATTGCAGAGGCTCGTAAATTGGGTGTAGCAGTTGGTCCAGGTAGGGGATCAGCAGCAGGTTCTGCCATTGCTTATTGTTTGGGGATTACCAATGTTGATCCCATTAAATTTGATTTACTCTTTGAGCGTTTTTTAAATCCAGATCGTGTAAGCATGCCCGATATTGATATTGATTTTGATGATGAAGGCAGAAGTTTAGTCATAGATTATGTTATTAATAAATATGGCGCCAATCAAGTTGCTCAAATCATTACCTACGGTACCATGGGAGGGAAGTCTGCAATTCGTGATACGGCAAGGGCCTTAGAATTACCATTGCCAGATGCGGATCGTTTAGCAAAATCATTTCCAGATTCTTTAGATGCCAAATTAAAAAAACTGTTAAAACCAGGCGGTATTGATGAAAAATATTTAGATGGCATAAAAGATAAACGCGAAGTGGTTGAACAGTCATTTAAATTTAGAAAATTATCTGAAGAAAAAACGCCCGAAGCCGATGTATTAAAGCAAGCATACGAATTAGAAGGTTGTTTAAGAAACATTGGCATCCATGCTTGTGGCATTATTATCACACCTGATGAGATGGTAAAATTTGTGCCTGTTACCAAAGCAAAAGATAGTGAAATGTTGGTTACACAATTTGACAACTCTGTTGCTGAAAATGCAGGTTTATTAAAAATGGATTTCTTAGGCTTAAGAACATTAACCATTATTAAAGATGCCGTGCGGTTCATTAAACAAAATCACGGCGTAGATATTGACATTGATGCCATTCCATTGGATGATAAATTAACGTATGAATTATTTCAGCGAGGAGAAACCAATGGTGTGTTTCAATACGAAAGTGCTGGAATGCAAAAATCATTAAAAGATTTAAAACCTGATAGTTTCAATGACTTAATTGCAATGAATGCTTTGTATCGGCCAGGACCAATTGCCTATATTCCAAATTATATTAATCGTAAACACGGTAAGGAGCCTATTACTTTTGATCTAGAAGGGATGGATGAATACCTTGGTGAAACATATGGTATTACAGTATATCAAGAACAAGTGATGAGATTGTCACAAAAATTGGCCAGCTTTACAAAAGGCGATGCAGATACCTTGCGCAAGGCAATGGGAAAAAAAGACAGAGGCACACTTGACAAAATGAAAGGGAAATTTATAGATAATTGTAAAGCAAATGGACATGATGAGGCAGTAGCTGAAAAGGTTTGGAAAGATTGGGAAGCATTTGCGAGTTATGCATTCAATAAATCACATTCTACTTGCTACGCATACATTGCCTTTCAAACGGCTTACATCAAGGCGCACTATCCATCGGAATTTATGTCGTCTGTATTAAATCATGCCAGCAGCATTGATTCCATTGCGTTTTTTATGGAAGAGTGCAAGCGCATGGGATTAAAAGTTTTAGGGCCAGATATCAATGAAGGCTTCGCTAAATTTAGTGTGATAAAAGGAGGAACAGATATTCGGTTTGGGATGGCCTCTATCAAAGGAGTTGGAGAAAACACAGTTCAAAATATCATTGATGAAAGAAATGCCAATGGAAAATATTCTTCCGTATTTGATTTGGCAAACCGTTTGGATAATAAAAGTGTCAATAAAAAATCAATAGAAGGACTGGCTCTTGCTGGTGGCTTTGATAGTTTAGAAGGCGTGAACCGTGCCATGTTTTTTACGCCAGATTCAGATGGACTTACACTTACAGATAAAATGATTAAATACAATAATCAAATGAATTTGGGTAATGATACCTCGCAGGTAAGTTTATTTGGTGGAGATGAAATAGAAATTACCGAACCGCAGCTCCCTCAAAGAATTGAACCATGGGGACAACTGGAGCAATTGGCAAAAGAGAAAGAGGTTGTTGGATTTTTTATTTCAGGTCATCCACTCGACCCGTTTAAGTTAATTATTGAACATAAATGCACCGCAACTTGCGCCCAATTAAAAGCAGGTTTAGAACCTTTTAGGGGAAAAGAAGTTACATTTGGTGGGATGGTAACAGGTTTTGAAAATCGCACCAGTAAAACAGGAAATGCTTTTGGAAAAATTATTATTGAAGACTATCAAGGCGCTTTAGAAGTGATGTTGTTTTCAAAAGATTATGTTGAATTTAATAAATTTATGGTTAATAATTTATTTGTTCATGTGAAAGCCAGGATACAAGAGCGATACGGGCAGCCAGGAAGCTTAGAATTAAAAATTATTAAAATGGAATTGTTAGAGAGCATCAAGGAAACAATTTTTACAAATATGAAATTGAAATTAGACGTCAATTCTTTAACCGACGAATTAATTGCTTCCATAGATGCCATCTTAAATTCTTCAGCAGGTAAATGCAATGTTGAATTTTTTGTAGAAGACGAAAAAGAAAATATGAGTGTAAAATTATATTCTAAATCTCATAAAATTGCAGTAAACAATGAACTTACAACACAGCTTGATAAACTGAAAAGTTTAAAGTACGAAATGAGTTGACATGGTTTTTTTTATTTTAAAAAATACAACAGTTAACTTCTCAAAAATTTAGTTACTCTGGTATAAACAACTTTCATAATAAACTACCTTGGGGGAGAGTCCCAGAATAATTCTTGCCCTAAGATTTTTCATCATTCTGAATTGTGTGCTCATCTCAATGTTTTCCGACTGATTAAATTTCAAGTGTAGATGAAAGGGATGCGTGTATGTTAAATTCAGTCGCTCACAGCGAATTTTTTGGCATACACTACCCATTGCTTTTTAAAACAACTATCAATAATGTGCTTTGGTAAAACAACTTGTTAATTGTTTTTTGCATTATACATCAAAATATTTTTGCGCAGATGATGAACGTACTTTGCCCTAAACACAACACTTAGTGCCTTTACAGGAAATAAATAATTACCATTGGTTTTACTGTGTTTCCATTTTCCTTGTTTGGTAAGTCAGCATGTCTGGCATAATTTTTCTTGGCACTCTCGCTTCTGCGTTGGGTGTTCATGCGGCGCTCAAGCCCAATACATCTCTTCAAAGCCAAACGGCTAGTAGCCGCCAAACGTCAGGTTGTGAAAAAACTCAATTCCCAATTTCTTTTTAAAGAATTGTATTGTAAAATCGAAAGATCAGTCAATGCAAGTTAAAGGAAGTGATTTGGTTCAAAAATTAATTTGCAAATGGCGTGCAAACTATTTAATTGATAAAAAAATTATTTCTTATTGTTAGGCAATTGGCGTTGTTTAGCCATTTCTTCTAACTTAGCTTGAAATCCAGATTTTTTCTCTGGCTTTTTCATATTTGCCAGAAGCTGCTCTCTTATCTTTCCATCATCAATGAGCTTTTTCATAATTAACGTTTGTAAAAAAGTAATCACATTGGCTAAAAAATAATACCAACTTAAACCTGCCGCATAACTATTCATCACTGCCAAGAAAATAACTGGCATGAGATACATCATATACTTCATCCCTGGCAATTGAGCACTTTGCTGTGGTTGAAGCAAGCTGCTATTCATCCATGTATAGATTATGGTAGATGCAAACATTAAAAGCGCAAATAAACTAATGTGGTCGCCAAATCCCCAAACGTTAAAACCAAAATTATAAATTGAATCGTAAGTAGATAAGTCATCCGTCCACAAAAATGCTTTTTGACGCATTTCAATAGAGGCAGGAAAAAAAGCGAATAACGCAATTAATATCGGAAATTGTAACAACATGGGTAAACAGCCTGAAAGAGGGTTGGCTCCAGCTCTCCGATAAAGAGCCATTGTTTCCTGTTGTTTTTTCATTGGATCGGCGTTATCCTTAAATTTTTCGTTTAACAAATCAATTTCAGGTTTTAAAACACGCATTTTAGAACTACTCATGTATGTTTTATAAGCAATTGGAAATAAAATTGTTTTTAATATGAGTGTCAAAATTAAAATCATGATGCCCGTATTTATTTGAGGCAAACTGTTGAGCAATGGAATAACCATCCACTTGTTTATATAGCTAAATACGCTAAAACCAGTTGGGATTAATTTATCCAAATCATTGCCATATGCTTTAAGTGTGTAATAATGTGTCGGTCCAAAATAAAAAGCCATTCCAAAATTTTCAATGGACTTATGTTTATATGGAATGGTCAATTGTGCTTCAATTCTTTTTACAATTTCTTTTGATGTCTCATCTTCTCTTGTTTTAACGTAACTTCCTTCCTTATCAAATTCCGTATCAGCAATTAAAGTGGAGTTAAAAAAATGTTGTTTAAAACTCACCCATTTAATATTTTGTTCATTCAATAATACCTCTTCACTTTTTCTCGCATTCAAATAATCAACTCCGTCAACGGTCTGATTATAATAGACAGTCGCAGTCTCTCTTTCTTTTTTAATGTCCTTTTCTTGAGTAGGCATACTTTGCGCCCAAAACAATTTAACCGAGTTTGTTTGATTAGAAATAATATTTTGCATGCCAACAAAATTGACATCGTAGTCGAGTAAATAATTATTTCCCTTTAAAGTATAAACATATTCTATATATGATGTTGGGCTTGATGTTTCAAGCTTTAGCGTTAAGGTTTTTGAATCGGTGTTAGTTGCAAGTAATGATTTTTCGGATGGTTTAAAATAAAAACTATCCGTGCTCAACTTCAGTTTATCATGCGCCTCAAATTTTATTTGTTGAAAAGTTGAATCTTTATCAAATAAAATGAGAGGGGCTTTTTTTCCGTAGCAATTATACTTTTTCAATTCTACTTTTTCAACAATGGCTCCTTTGGTTGAAATATAAACCTTGATGTTTTCATTTTCAATCGTAACGGTTTCTTTCTTACCAATGGCGGAAACTGAAAATTCTTTATACTTATTATTTGCTAACAATAATTTTACAGAGTCTGTTAATGTTGCTTCTGCATTCATTGAAGCCTCAGTTTGTTTTTTAGCAAGGATTTCAGTAGATACTTTTTCTGCTTCAATCATTTTTTGAGTAACTTGTTCAATAGAATCTTTTATCACTTTGTTACGTGCAATCTGTTCTTTACTTGGACCTGCAAAGTATAACCAACCAATTAAAATCACGGCTATAAGACCCAAGCCGATGAGAGAATTTTTATCCATACCTAGGAATAATTTAGGGTGCAAATATATGTTTTTTACTTAGAGATAATAAGATAAAAAAACAGAAAATACGTGGTGAAAAACAAGTTGCCTTGTTAAAGAAAACGTTTGATTTTCTCTGCACTTTCCAGCAATTCTGCATTGCTTAGTTTGAGTTTTGTATTACTAAAATTCATATCATTCATTGTATTGATTGGTATTAAATGAATATGGGCATGAGGCACCTCCAGTCCAATGACGGCCATTCCAATTCTTTCGCATGGATAGGCAGCTTTAATGGCAAAAGAAATTCTTCGAGCGAAGGATAGTAGGCCATTATAAAGCTCCTCATCCAAATCAAATATATAATCAATTTCTTTTTTTGGTAACACCAAAGCGTGCCCTTTTTTTAATGGAAATACATCTAAAAAAGAAATATAATCTTCGTTCTCAGCTATTTTAAAACTTGGGATTTCATCGTTAATGATTTTAGTAAAAACACTAGGCATCTCTATAAACTAATTTCTAGTATTTCAAACGTAATCATTCCTGCTGGCACAGAAACCTCAACCTTTTCGCCAACGTATTTACCAATCAAACTTTTGCCAATAGGACTATCGATAGATATTTTACTTGATTTTAAATCAGCTTCGTTTTCAGCAACAATCATGTAAGACATCTCGGCATTATTTTTTAGATTTTTGATTTTCACTGTCGTTAAAATGCTCACTTTATTAACGTCTAGCTGCGAACTGTCAACAATTCTAGCATTGGAAACAATTTCTTCTAACTTAGAAATTTTGATTTCTAACAAGCCTTGGTCATTTTTGGCCGCATCATATTCTGCATTTTCAGATAAATCACCTTTATCTCTTGCATCTGCAATTGCTTTTATGATAAGCTTGCGCTCAACAGTTTTCAAATGGTTTAACTCTTCTTTCAGTTTTTTTAATCCATCTTCTGTATAATAGGCTATTTTGCTCATGATTTGTAAATTCTTAAAATAAAAGAATCCCGAATTAATTCGGGACTCTTCACGTAAAGATAGTAAAAAAATGTTTAGAAATTAATTCTGGCTCCAAAGCTATGAACGCCTCTAAATGGATTTGTAAAACGGTATGAATAATCTAATCCAAAAGTTGATTTTTTCGCCCCTATTGGCAATTCAAATGTGGCGCCACAAGAGGGACCTGTAAAAATATTTGTTTTGGTTGCATCTCCACCAAATAAACCTTTTTCAGCAATCATACCAGCTCTAACCATGATAATTTCTTTCCAGCCATATTCAACACCCACTAAAAAATTATCTTTTGTAAATGAATTTGATGTGAAATTTCCTGCAACCGTTAATCGGTGTGTTTTTAGTTTTCCTGTTGTATCTTTTGTTAAATAAAAATCATAGGCAGCTCCAATGTTTAATAATGCTGGCAATTCGTATGCAGCACTTTTATTATTTACAGAGTATTCATACTCATTCCCGTAAGCATTATTTTTTATTGTGCTTTGTATGGATAATCCATCTCCTTTATTTTGCATTTTCGGCCCCCAGTTTTTAAATGAAAATCCCAAGTGGAATTGGTCATACTTACCTGTGTGGTATTGAATACCACCATCAAGCGCTACACCTTGTGCTTTAGAATTATCAATGCCCTCAGATAAAATACGGACTGTTACGCCACCATAAATATTATCAGAAAAACCTTTGGCATAAGATACAGCGATATTCAGAAATCTTGGGCTAAACGTTCCTAAAACAGGCTCTGGATTATCTACCGTTGTTCGGTCTATTTTTCCAGCATTAATAGAGGTAAAGCCCAGGCCAATAGCGCCCGTCTCCCCTACTCGTTGAGAAAATCCAAAATTACTAATATTTACCCCTGACACCAGCCAAGTAGATTGCGTAAACATCACTTCTGTTTTTCTTGTAAAAGCCAAGCCAGCAACATTTGTAAATTGAGATTCTAAGCCACGGGCTCGCGCAATATTTGCACCAGCCCATCCAGCAGAGCGAGCGTAAGGATTTATTAATAATTGAGATCCTCCTGCTTGGCCTGATCTTTCAGGATTTCCAGCCCTCATTTGCAAGCTTGTTACAACCAAAGCCACAAACGTTAAATTTAATATACTATTTTTTTTCGACTTCATAATTCTTGATTTTTTAAAAAAATGATTTAATAGCTTTGCAAATCTAAAGGACGCATGACACCATACCATTTTAATATTTTTTCTCCTACATTTGGCACGTCAATGTGTACGATGTATAAACCAGTCGCCACAGGTATTCCACTGTGGTTTTTGATATCCCAATCTTGGTATGGCAATCGTTTAGAATGATTATACTCACTTGTAATTTGGGTTTCATCTTCTTGTCCCGTAACATCTCTATCAAATGTTCTCACCAAAACACCATTCAAGGAAAATATTTTTATGGTGCATTTGTTAGGCAAATTGGTAATTCTTACCACATTATCCAATCTGTTTTTCTCATACTGAGAATAGGCATAATAAGGATTTGGAACAATATTGATAAGATCTAATGCCTTTTTTGCAACTTCTGAATTCCCCGTTTCAGTAAAAATATCAGAAGTTGTAAATCCGTAAAAACCAAAATTATTGTTCGCTGGTGTCGTTAGCGTATCGGCCGTAAACTGAGCGTAATTTGTGGCAGTAGCAGGTGCGGAAATAGCATTGACGAGTGCCCCTGTCGCACCAGCATTATTGGTAAAAACTGAACCTGCCAATCCTTTTTTGTAAGATTTAGCAACCCTTAACCTCACTTTGACGTCACATGGCATATCCGCCGGGTTTTTAAATTTGAATCTGTCCTCTGTTACAACAGGAATATTAACCCACAATGCGTCCGACCATATATTGTTCATTAAAATATCTACAAATGCTCCCGCACCAGCAGTTGCTCTTTTGTATTGATAAACAAGATCTTTATAATCCGCGTAAGTTCCTGAACCAATTAACTTGCCTGATAAACCAGTAGCAGATGCGGTATATCTCGAATTGCTTCTGCTGTGCCCAAACACGTAGATATAATGTCTGCCACCAAACTGACTTTGATAAGAAGCTAAAGACGAGGAAAAAGATGTAGGTGGATTCCACAACATATCACTGCCATTATTAGCTTGTTGGTAAGAATCTTCGCCAAAAGCAATATTTAAGCGTTCACCTGTTTCAAGGTTTACCGCATAGCCAGGAAACCATCCACAACCGTAGGTAAATGTATCTAGCAGTGCTTCTGATTCATTACAACCAGCAGAACCGGTTGGAATTCCTTGTTTATCAACAGAACGCGATCTTCTTAAATCAAATTTTCTAGCATTGGTTGGATTAGCGGCTTGTTCATCACATTCTTCAATCACCATGGCCCTGGTCCACTTACTTTTATCTTTGGTTAAGACGACATCAACACTGGACAAGTTGCTTAAATTATAAGCTGAATTAAGATCTCCTGAGCCAACGTACATGGATCCATATCCAGGTGCTCCCGATGTAGCCGCATTTGCTCCTGATTGTGTTTTGTATGGCGCTACCAAACAATAAGGTGCCCAAGTTCCAGCTAAAACACCTTCAAATACTTGACCAGGGTCATTAAATAGTTTACCATTTGGAAGATGGAGGGGGTCAGGAAAATTATAATCGTTTTGATTTTGATTCGTAGCAGCCGTATTTGCAGCTGCAAAAGAACCCGCTCTTATCCAATTGGATCCGCTTGTGCCATCAACGTCTCTTACACCAGTTAACCAAATTTTTTCAGGATCAGAGAAAGTCATGCTGGCTCCTAAAAATGAACTGGCACCAACAATGTTATCCGTAACGCTATTAGCTGGAAAAGAAAGCGAGGCAACGTCAGCAACCTGGGTTATTTTTACGGATAAGCCTATTTCACTGAAATAAAATTCCTCTCCCAATTTGATTGATTTGCAAGGCACATATTCTTTGTTATTGGTTACATCTTTTAAAACCCAGGTAACACTATCTCCTAAAATTGAGCCAAAGGCTGCACTGCGCGATGTCACTTTCTTATTGATGTCATACACACAAGCGTTAGCCGTTGCAGTTGCCTCATTACTGTAATAATTTTTCTTGATAAACTGAATGGTGAAACTGCTGTTTGGAACACTGAGCGGATCAACCACCCTAATGTTAATGGGTCCTTTTCCGTTTTCATAGGTTAAAACATCTGTTCTTCCTTCATTATTTACAACTCTATCCAGTGTTTCTTGGGTAAAGTCAAGTATATTTCCACCATTTCCATATCCTTCATAGCGTGTAATTTTAGGCCCATAACCATAAAAGGAGTTCCCTTGTGTGCCAAATTTTTCATTTTCTGGGTTATGCGGAATGCCATAAGCTTTTTTAGACTTTCTACCTTCCAAATAAGGTTTCTTTTGACCTTCCAAACAGGGCGAATTTAATCCTGTCCAAATGACATCCTCCTTATATGTAACCCAGTTATTATAGCCGTAAGCAACTGCAATAAAATAATAAGTTTTGTTATTGATGACTTTTTTGTCACTCGATTGAGAAAATTCATCTTTTGTAAAACGGAACGTTGTTGAAATCCCATTATCAGTTCCATCTGCTTTTACAATTGCCTTATCGCCTGCGCTTTCTGCATCGTACTCGTAATTTACCAATCTTTTTACCCCATTATTCAAATCACAACTGAAAATCAATTTAGCTTTCGAAAGATCATTTAAATCTTCTTGGGTAACGCCATCATTTTTTAATTGATAAATTTTATAACCTTCGAATCGATAGTATCTATCCACATTTTTAAAGCGGGTGGTAGTTGTCGTTCCAGAAGTAACTGTCGTAATGGTATCAACTAGGATGGTTGGATCCAATTCTTTGTAGCTATTCAAGTAATTGTTTGAACTTGGTTTATTGCTCATATATAAGATTAATTCATTCTCTAATTCTTGTATGGTGATGTCTGGTGCTTCTGGTCCGCTTAACACTTTAAAACAGTTGTCAAATAAGGCTTGTGCTTTATCATCCGCTGTTTTTAAAAGAGGAAGAGCCGACTTAGGAGAATTTGGTGCAGTTGCTTTTGCCCAAGGCATCCCATAAGTTACAAAATTAACGGCGCCAGCCTCCAAATCAAATGGACCGGAAGATTGTAAAAACCTTCTATCTCCTGGGACAGCAGATTCTTCCCAAGGAGTGGAGCCACAGGGACTATTTGAGTAGGTATCTCCTGGAAATATGTATGATGTTTGTACTGCGCCACCATAGCCATTTGCGACGTCACATGTAAAAGGTGTACCATCTCTCCAAAAACCTGACATGTAATTATAATACTGCACAAAATTTGAAGGGTCAGTTGTTTGCTGTGCAAACCCAGCTGTACTATTATTGAAGTAGAAAAATTTACTCATCCCCATTTGTTCTCCTGCCTCATCTATACTTCCATTATTATTATCATCTATTCCATTGGTCGTGTTGATTGGCCCTTGAAAGAAATCACAACCAAAAGCAGGGATATAGTCTCCATAGCCATTTACGCCAAATTCGGTTTGATCTATTGCATCGCCATTATAAATATATCCCAAACCCCTTTTGACATCACAACCAATATAATCATCCATATATTGGCCTAAATCAGCATCTACAAATACGGTCATATAGGTTTTGGTCAATTTGAATGAAGACCGATTGATGATTTGATAATTATAAAAAGTTGCATTATTAATATCATCTGTAGTTTTAAAGGCAAAAGCCTGAGCCCTTACTTCTAATCCGATGGCCGGACTTTGCGTTGCTTGGTGAATGTCTCCTTTATCATTGTAAACCCACCAAAGCGTTTCATCACCAAACACGCGGGCTTTACAAACACCTAAGTTATCTTTACCTGCATTATTATTAACATCGTAATATGGATAATCTCCTTGCTCTGGCTCATAAACACCATCGCCACCAGCAACACCAAATTTGTCGACCCATGGAGCCAAATACGGATCTTGGTTTAATGCCAAATCACCATTGCCTGGCCAATCCCTGATATTTGGTGTAATGGCACCTCCCGATAAAACAAAATTATCAACTTCTTTACGCGTTATTTTAAATAATTTATCATATTTTTTACAAATATCACTGGTAATGGATGCGTCTATGGTGCTCAATGGACCCGTCCAAAAGTCAACCCCTCCTTGTCTATAGGTTTGTGCGGCTACTTTCAGTTGTCCACCAACATCGAGGCCTCCAAACCATACATTCCCCGCAAAAGTGGAATTAACCCATTTGGCCCGTTCTTGCACTTTTGGAATAACATAATAAGCCCCTCCTCCACCAAATAAATCCCACCACATATCAGAACCTGAGTAAATGATGGTTCTTACATTATTGACGGCCAATTCGGCTGAAGATTGAGCCGGTGTGCAACCAGCCAACACCTTGCTGACACTGGATTTGCGGAAAGCAAGTCCTTCTGTTTCCCTCGCATTTACAAATAATGCAGCGGCTAAAGTTGCAGCTAAAATGATCGAACGTTTATTCATATGTCTAAATTATTGTTTTTTTATTGTCATATGGAATACCCAGTTTAGTCATTTGTGTTGGTGCTTTAGGCAAACGTGGGTATTTCATATGACTTGTTTTTCATTTATATGTTACTATGTTTATTAAAAATCTAACTGTACGCCAATTCTGATGGTGCGTGGACGTGAATAATTAAATGGGCTATTGATGAAGATGTTGTATTGATCGGTATAGCCCTGAGGGCTAAAATTGCTATTTACTGCTTGCTGGCCTATTGCTGAATTCAAATACCCATCGTCGTCAGGATTACCTGTAAAACCATAAACATTTAAAATATTACGGGTATTAAATAGATTTAACACTGCCACATAAATGTTTAAGTTAGCTGTTTTTTGTTTTTCCCCTTCCTTTTTAGCCCAAGTTAATTGAATGTTTTTATCAATCCTGAGATTGGAACGGAACTGCCAAGGTTTGATGGAGCCATTTTTGGTTCCAAAAATTGAAGTTCGTCCGCCAACAGGTGCTGCCGTTTGGTATCTGTCAAAAGGGGTTCCAGAGCCAAATAAAAACTGTAAGTTTGCACCTACATTTTGGAATATTTGAATGGTTTGCTGGGTGCCTTTGCTGTTTCTATTAAAGTGTGGCCCTCTATAATCTTTTCCTTCGCCAAATCGGTAATCAAATATAAACACCAAATTGTGGCGCTGATCATAATCCAAAGGCAAGGTGATTCTTAAATTGGGTTGCCCTGAAGTTGCTAAATTGGCACCAGAACCTGCATTTGAACCCGAACCATCTGCAAATTGTAAAGTGTAATTTGCATCAAATTGCAAGCCATTCGTTCGACGCATTTGAAATTCGAAGGTTAAACCTTTTACGGTGCCAAAATCAATATTATCTTGTGTTAAATATGATTTAGGATAGGCTTGATTCACCCTAATAACCTGTATTTGGTTTTTAATTTCTCGATAAAAAGCTTTAATTTTTAACACTGCATTTTTCTTTTCATTCAAAATTTGGTCATAGCCCAACTCGTAGTCGATGGTTTTTTCAGGCAGTAAATTTGAATTAGGTATAAAAGGTAAACTCGAGGTAGAATTAATGAAATAATAATCTTTTGGGTCAAAGCGCGTGTTTGCACCACTAGGCCGCTGCGTTAAAATATCGTAGTGCGCTGAAAATTTAGCCACATCAGAAATCGGAAAAGACAAGGCAATCCTTGGCATTACATTTATTTGCGGTTTGTAATCCTTAAAGGCATTTACACTAAAGGCGTTTTTAGATGCAAAATCAACATCTTTTAACCATGGGGTCACTTTTCCGTCTACTGCCAAAGCTGTAGGATCTGTAACTTCTTTTCCCTCGGCGTTATACCAGGTTTTACCATTTCTATATCCTGTAATGATGGGGTTAGAACTACTCGGATTATCAACATAAACCACATAATCATCTTTTATGTTGGCAGGATTGCCTGCTGATTTTTCACCTGCCGTATAGGCTTCTTGCAATAAATATTTATCCTTTAATACCTTTTGGTTCGCATCAAAACGATCCACGCGCACACCAATATTAAATTTAATGTCTTTATAATCAAATTTATCTTGTATAAACCCAGCTACATAAATTGGTTTAAAACCCCCTACACTTAAGGTTTGATTTCCTTTATCATCCTTGTTATTTAAAAAACCATCTAAAGAAGTGTTATTATGATCCTTATTCCCTAAATAATCATACCCCCAATAATTTACCAAGGGAGAAACCCCTTTGTTTAATAAATCAGATGCGCTAAACATAGATAAGTTTAAATCATTTGGGTTAAGGGCATCTGTATTTATGTAGGATTGGTTGTTTGCTGCCAAGCCCATGCTTTCGCGAATGGATTTATCAAATTGACTTTGTTTTTCGGAATCATAAACATAACGTCTATAATAAAAATTCCCAACCCCTAAAGCACTGTATTCTGGCACTAGTACCAAATTATTTACGTTAGGATCAAGGGTGGTTAAATGTGTATTGGTAATTTGCCGCATCCGTTCCCATAATCCGATTGGCGATACACTGTATCCAGATTGATTTCTTTGATCGTACTCTACGCCCACCATGATGGCATGATTTTTAATGTCGGCCGAAAAATTGGAGGCAAAGCGCAACTGCCTAGTATCACTAATGCCATAACCATTATACTGACGACCAGTAGCTGAAAATAAACTATAAATATTAGCAGGTCTATCCCCATTAACAAATCCATAATTGGTTTGGATGGCTTGAATGCTGCTGAATGAAGGAAAATAATCGTATAACTGAGAGGTATAATTGGCAGCAGTGGCATTTGCTTCACTTCTTTCAAACGTGACATTGCTAATTTGTCTCCCCCCAAAAATAAAATATGCACTATCCGTTTTATTTGCTGGTGTGTGAAATTGATACCGATTGATGCCAGTATCCACTGTCGCATTAAATTTTCCAATATAGCCGTAATTAAATAATTTGTCTTTATGGGTATCATCTTGGGTTTTGGATTTTGATTGCTCGTAAGACGCTAAAAACGTGAAATAAGCATTTGACACCAAAGATTGGGCTTTCTCTTTTTCTGCTGCAGTTTGAACCGTGCCAAATTTTTGACGGATGTTTGCATAGCCCCTATATGTTGTGCTAATAGCTTGTGGGTTATTTTGAGGATTGAATAAAGAATAGTTATATTCATAACCATGTGCATTTCCATAGTCAAATGCCCCACCAAGAGTTAAATTTGTGTTTGGGGATATTTTAAAATCAAGTTTTCCATTTAATTGGATGCCTCTGGCAGCCACATTTTGTCGGGCACTTACCCTTTCAACATCCTTATTGGTAATATAAAGTAAAGCAGGGATAAAGCCTGTCCCCGTTGGAGAAGGAATCAAAGGTTTATCTTCAACTTCTTTCAGCTTATCATCCTTTATTTTATAGACCTTATTATAAGAAGGGTCTGGATCTTTTTGATAAGTCCCTTGACCAAATAAAACAAATCCTATCACAGGGCTTTTATTTCCCAAAGAATCTTTTTTCTGCCAAACTGGTCCACCCACCGAAAAACCCAAAGAGTTATAGCCATATTTATCTGTTAATTGAGAAGAAATCAATTCAACGCCTCCAAAGAATTTGGGTTGGGGGCCACGGGTTGTTACTGAAATCACCCCTGAGGTTGCGTCACCATATTGGGCTGGTAAACCCCCGGTGATAACATTAATTTGCTCAACTCCCTGCTGAGGTAGACCTGCGGCTCCAATGATCTTTATCCCATCCACAAAAATCGTTGTATTGTTGGAACGTCCACCTCTTACATTTAAAGCGCTCCCCTCATCTGCTTGAAATACGCCAGCCGTGGTAGCGGCCACAGAACTGATATCCTTTGTTGCCATATTTTGATACTCCTCGCGGGTAACTGTTCCTCCCGATTTTTCATCTGGATCTATCAATGGTTCCTGATAGGCCACAATTTGAACTTCATCAAGTTTTACACCTTCGCCACTATCTAGTAAAATATCTAAATAGGTTGTTTTTAAGTCACTGACATTAACGCCTTTTATTTCTGTTGTTTGATAACCCACGTATACCCCTTTGATATCATATTTACCAGGGTATAAAGGTTTAATAACTGCATATCCGTCGATGTCAGTAGTTCCAGCTGCAACTTGCGCTCCGTTTTGATACACAACGACATTGGCAAAGGGAATGGCCTCGCCGTTGTTTTTGTCTTTTAATAAGACTTTAATTCCACCAGAGGTTTGAGAAATTAAAGAGTAGCTCAATGTAAAAATGGCGACAATGGATAAGTAAAGTTTTTTTAACATATAATTAGTTTTAAATTAAAGTTCTATGTTTTTTAGAGCCGATAAATATATAAAAAAAGAAAGTGGATGCAAATTTTTTATTTTTTTAACGCTATGATATGGTGTAATTAAAATTTTTTTGTTACTAATTTATTTATTTAAGACGAAAGTATAGCTTAAATCGTTTTCAGACGCTCACTTATTTCCATTTGGGAGCTTCGTTTTAATAAATGGTTGGTTTTTGATGATAAGTGGTAAAGTCTATTTTTTTAATTCAGCGCTTAAATTTATGCCGTCAAAGTTTTAGGTTCTAATTTCCTTTAATCTTAGATTTTCTCTCTTTTGGCTGTCTGTTGGCTTTTCGTGTACCTTGTTTATTGAAGAGTCGCTCAAAAAATGGCGCTCTTTTATTGTCATTGTTTCGTTGAGCAATGACTTTGCTTCGTTTCATTCGCTTTCTTACCGCTTTTGTTTGGGTGTGATCATGGTGGCTTTGAATTCTTTTTTCTTCCGCTCTTTTTGCAGCCCGCTCTTCTTTCCATTTTTTTCGAGAAGATTTTCCACCACTATTTGACTGGTCTTTTTTAGGAGGGCCTCCGCCATCTTGCGCTAAACCGTTATTAATAAAAATTGATGCAAAAAAAATAGATAAAACAAATTTTGAAAACATAGTTATGAAATTTAAAAGTTATTTATAATGAATGACCTCAACACCAAATTTTTTAAGAAATTCAACTCCTTCGTCACTTGGGATTTTTTTAAAATCAGCGTAACTGTTTTTAAAAAAAACTTTTTTTATTCCCGTTGTATAGATAACCCTGGCACAAGCTATACAAGGTGAAAGTGTCACATATAAAGTTGACCCATCAATGGATGTGTTGTTTTTTACTGCATATAAAATAGCGTTTTGTTCGGCATGAAGTGCTAAAGAGCAGCTTCCTTTGCTGTCTCTGGCGCAACCTTCTGTTGGCCATTCTACATCACAATTATGCGTGCCTGCAGGAGGACCGTTGTATCCCAAAGAAACAATCCGCGTATCTTTGGCTAAAACCGCACCAACTTGCGCCTTCACACAATGTGAACGGAGCGCTAATTTTTCAGCTAACTCCATATAAATGGTGTCAAAGGAAGGTTTCAACTTTAATGATGGCTTTGATAAGTTTGTAATAAAGTTGTGAATATACGAATACGAAAACTGTTTTTAAAACTTTATGCAAACAAAAAAATCTGAACCCCATTTTAGGTTAAAATTTAAAAAATAGGCGAAAAATTCTTAGACATCAAAGATTTAAAAACGCATCAACCAAATAGATCTTAGCTATTAACCAACTGTTTCCCAAATCGCTTGCGTTCATTTTCATCCAAGTATATTTTACGCAAACGAATAAATGTTGGCGTGATTTCAACGTATTCATCTCCTTGAATATATTCCATGGCTTCTTCTAAACTGAAATTTATTTTTGGTACAATTCTCATTTTATCGTCTGTACCAGATGCGCGCATGTTGGTTAATTGTTTTTCCGTGCAAATATTTACCACTAAATCATCGGGTCTAATGTGCTCGCCAATAATCATTCCTGGATAAATTTCATCACCTGCTTCAACAAAAAACTTTCCGCGATCTTGTAATTTATCAATGGAATAAGCAACTGCCGTTCCTTTATCTTTTGAAATTAATACCCCCGCAATGCGACTAGGAATAGGGCCTTTCCAAGGTTCGTAATCTTTAAATCGATGTGCCATAATGGCTTCACCAGCAGTAGCCGTTAAAACATTATTTCGCAAACCGATGATGCCACGCGATGGAATTTCAAATTCAATATGTGTTAAGTCGCCTTTCGCTTCCATAATCAATAAATTACCTTTACGTTGCGTAACTAAATCAATCACTTTGGAAGCCGATTCCTGAGGAACATCAACGGTTAAAACTTCTATCGGTTCACATTTCTTTCCGTCAATTTCCTTTACAATAACCTGAGGCTGGCCCAACTGAAGCTCATATCCTTCACGGCGCATGGTTTCAATCAAAACTGATAAATGAAGAATGCCACGACCAAAAACTAAATATGAGTCGGGAGAAGAAGTTTCTTCAACGCGCATGGCTAAGTTTTTTTCTAACTCTTTAAATAAGCGGTCACGCAAGTGTCTTGAAGTTACAAACTTTCCATCTTTACCAAAAAAGGGAGAATTATTGATGGTGAACAACATGCTCATGGTTGGTTCATCAATTTTCATGGTTGGCATGGCTTCTGGCTTTTCAAAATCAGCAACTGTATCGCCAATTTCAAATCCCTCAATACCCGTAAATGCGCAGATGTCGCCTGTTTGCACTTCTGTAACTTTAATTTTGCCTAATCCTTCAAAAACATATAATTCTTTAATGCGAGATTTTTGAATTCGGCCATCCCGTTTTACAACGGAAACTGGCATATTTTCTTTGATAATACCCCTGAAAACACGACCAACAGCGATACGACCGATAAACGATGAATAATCTAAAGAAGTAATTTGAATTTGCAAGGTGCCAACACGCTCAGGTGCTGTCGGTATATTTTCTAAAATAACATCTAACAAATGCGTAATGTCAGTTGTTGGTGTTTTATAATCGGAGCCCATCCAACCTTGCTTGCTCGAACCAAACACGGTGGGGAAATTTAGTTGATCTTCTGTTGCATTTAAATTAAAAAATAAATCAAATACCTGATCATGCACTTCTTCAGGGCGACAGTTCGGTTTGTCAACTTTATTTATAACCACAATGGCTTTCTTACCTGCTGCAATTGCTTTTTGAGTTACAAAACGTGTTTGAGGCATAGGTCCTTCAAAAGCATCTACTAACAAAATTACGCCATCCGCCATATTTAATGTTCGTTCAACTTCTCCTCCAAAATCGGCATGGCCTGGCGTGTCAATAATATTAATTTTAGTTCCTTTATAAGTCACCGAAACATTTTTAGCCAAAATGGTAATGCCACGTTCACGCTCTAAATCATTGTTATCAAGGATTAATTCTCCTGATGCTTGATTTTCTCGAAACAAATTACATTGGTGTAAAATTTTATCTACTAAAGTTGTTTTCCCGTGATCGACATGGGCAATGATGGCAATATTTCTAATTTCTGACATGTTATATAAAATAAGGGCGCAAAAGTAGGTAAATTTAAAGGAGAAAGCAATTTATCTTGCTGAAAATGTTAGCGTTTAAAGTTAAATTAAGATTAATTTATTAAGTTCACTGGAGTTTCCCCATTATTCTAATCAAAGTTAAAAAATAATTGGAACTCATTGGGCGGTTTTGATTTTTTATTAATAGGTGCGTTAGATGATTTGAGTAAATTGTAGATGCCATCAGCCATAGAATAGCAAAAGAA
>JBKDJY010000066.1:0-5351 GCA_046345275.1 Bacteroidota bacterium | reverse complement strand
ATGTTTTAACCATCATCAGCAACAAAACCTTTGACAATGCTACCATTGGTGTGTATACGGTTTTAGGGCAAACCTTAATCACACTCAACAATGTTAACTTAAAAGATGGAGAAGCTTTTACCATTGATGTGAGTAACCTGGCCGAAGCTGTTTATTTCATCAAAATATTTAATAGCAACGAGCGAGCCCTCAAAAAATTTGTGATTGGGAGGTAGGATGATTTTAACAAACAAGTTGAATTAAAATAGAAACAAAAAGCCCTTGTAAATCAAGGGCTTTTTAGTTGGTGGATCTGAAGAGATTCGAACTCTGTATTATATCCGTCTTTAATTTCTCAAAACTTTAGCTGCTTTGTTATAACTAAATCAGTTGGTTCTTACAAAACTGTTTTGAGTTTAGCGTATTTCAATAACAAGTTCTTCTCGCCAGCATCTCTAAAAACAATCAGTGCTTTTGATTCCGGAAAAGATCCTTCAATTTTAGTGACTTCTCCTATTCCAAATTTTTCATGCTCAACAACGCTTCCAATTCTTAAATTTGCGTTAGCACTATTATCTGTTAACGAATTATTTATGGTCATGCGCTTGGCTATTGGGATTAATTTTTTTGGAGCTGCAAAATTAATATGACTTGGTTCATTAAATGTTGTTAAGTTTCTCTTTGATTTAAAATCCTCAGAATTTCCAGCATCATGAAGTGATTTTTTGCGGTATTTGACAAATACATTATCACTAAATTTGTTGCTAAGAGTTTGTTGAGGATAATCAATACAATTTGGATCTAATTCTTCAATAAATCTACTTGGTTCACAGTATATGATATTTCCAAATCGGTAACGTGTGGTTGCAAAACTAATGGTTGCTTTTTTTTCAGCACGTGTAATGGCTACATAAAATAAACGTCTTTCTTCTTCTAGCTCACTTCTGCTATTCAATGCCATTTGGGATGGAAATAAATTTTCTTCTAACCCAACGATATGGACATAAGGAAATTCTAAACCCTTTGATGAGTGAATGGTCATCATTGATATCTTATCAGAATTTTGTTCATCTTCACTTTCCTTATCTACATCAGTTAATAAAGAAATCTCTTGCATAAATTCATCCAAAGTTTTTATATCACTTGTTTTTTCTGATGAATCAAATAATTCAATGGGAATTGGTTTTTCTGTTATATTGTCTATAGCTTCTTTCAACTCTTCTTCTTGTGGGCTACGAGGTTGATCTACAAAATCCTTAATCCCGTTCAAAAGCTCTTGAATATTTTCATAACGGCTAACGCCTTCAGGTGTTTTATCACTGTATAAATCCTTTAAAATGCCACTTGTAATCGCAATTTGATTGGCGCATTCAAAGGCATCTTTGTATGGAAGCATCATTGCATAGGTTTTTATCGAAGTTATAAATTCTTCGATTCTAGTCGCTGTACTGCTGTTAATTCCAGTATTAAAATCTTTTAAATTAGCCAAAACATTCCACATACTTGTGTCGTGTTCTATGGCAGCAATTGTTATTTTATCTATTGTCGTTTGACCAATACCGCGCGTTGGATAATTTATAATTCGTTTCAAAGACTCGTCATCGTGATGATTAATCGTTAGCCTAATATAGGCCAATACATCTTTTATTTCCTTTCTTTGATAAAAAGATAAGCCGCCATAAATCTTATAAGGAATATTTAATTTTCGTAACGCTTCTTCAAATGCACGCGATTGTGCATTGGTTCGATATAAAATTGCAAAATCTTTAAAACGAGCTTGTTGCGTATAGTGAGTTTCATAAATTAATGAAGCAACTTTTTGCCCTTCCTCATTATCTGTATTTGATTTTACAACTTGAATTAAATCACCATCTTCGTTAGAAGTAAAAATATTTTTCGGAAATTGATCTTTATTTTTTGAAATAACTGCACTCGCCGCTTTTACAATATTTTGGGTACTTCTATAATTTTCTTCTAGTTTAAAAGTTTTTAAATCAGGATAATCTTTTTCGAAATTTAAAATATTTTGAATATTTGCGCCTCTAAACGAATAGATGCTTTGAGCATCATCCCCTACAACACAAATATTTTGAAAACGGGCTGCGAGTTGCTTCACAATAACATATTGCGAAAAATTTGTATCCTGATACTCATCTACCAGAATATATCGAAATTTATTTTGATATTTCAATAACATATCTGGAAAATCGCGAAACAATACATTGGTGTTAAATAACAAATCGTCAAAATCCATGGCCCCCGATTGAAAATTTCTTTTTTGATAGGCTAAATAAATTTGTCCAAGTAAAGGCTTATTCGACGCTCTATCATCAGCTTGATTAGATGGATTGTTAAGATATTGTTGAGGAGAAATTAAAGAGTTTTTGGCAGATGAAATTCTATTTAAGACCAAAGAAGGTTTATACACTTTCTCATCAAGGTTCAATTGTTTCAAAATACTTTTAATAACGCCTTTGCTATCATCTGTATCATAAATGGTAAAATTTTTGGGGTAACCAAGTTTTTCTGATTCAAATCTTAATATTTTTGCAAAAACAGAATGAAACGTTCCCATCCACAAATTCTTGGCCTCTTTATCCCCTACTATTTTTGATATTCGGGCTTTCATTTCACGAGCTGCTTTATTAGTAAAGGTTAATGCTAAAATATTAAAAGCATCAACTTTCATCGTCATTATATGAGCAATGCGATAAGTTAAAACACGTGTTTTTCCAGAACCAGCACCTGCAATAATCATAACCGGACCTTCCGTGGTTTGGGCGGCCATTCTTTGCACTGCATTTAATTCTTTTAAAAAATCACTCATCTGTGCAAATGTAAGGATAAAGCTGTTTTTTGAGGAGTGTTGTTAATATCATTTTTTTAAATTAAGGCTGTTAAGAAAATGAATTTATATTTTTGTTGAATAATTTTCAAAACCAAATTAAAAGTGGCCAGCGTAAATAAAGTGATACTCATTGGTAACCTTGGTAAGGATCCTGAAATTAAATACTTAGAAGAAAATATAGCGAAAGTTAGTTTTAGTTTGGCTACCTCTGATTACTATAAAGATAAAAACGGAAATAAGGTTGAACAAACTGAATGGCATCACATTGTTTTATGGAGAGCATTAGCCGAAAGTGCCGAGAAACTATTAAAAAAAGGAATGCAAATTTACTTAGAAGGTAAAATTCAAAGCCGTCAGTGGTTTGACAAAGAAGGAAATCAAAAGCACATCACAGAAATTGTTGGTGAATCATATTTAATTTTACAAAAAAAAATAAATAGTACTCCAACACAAAATCAATTTCCGAATGCTAAAAATAATGATTTAGATAAGAAAGATAATTTACCTTTTTAGATATTAAAAAATTAATCTATGCAACTTCGCAACATTGTTTTCATTTTCCTTAGTTTTTCAATGTTGATTTCTTGTAACGAAGATGACGAAATATTTGTTCCAAAACCAAAAGGATATTTTAGAATGGATTTTCCTAAGAAAAAATATCGCTTATATGATAGCCTTTGCCCCTACTCTTTTGAGATTCCAGCTTATTCCTTCATAAACCGAGATAAACATTTTGGATCTGAATTTTGTTGGATTAATATCAATTTCCCTCAATATAATGCCCAAATACATTTGAGTTACAAAGAAATCAATAACAATCTAGACACTTTATTTAGCCAGAGCAGGGATTTTGTGGTAAAACACCAAGTTAAATCAACAGGAATTGACGAAACAGTGATCATTAGAGATACTGCTAAAGTTTACGGTTTGGTTTATGACATCAGCGGTAATGCAGCATCTAATTTGCAATTTTACTTAACTGATAGCACACATCATTTTATGCGAGGAGCTTTATATTTCAATACAGTTCCTAACATTGATTCTTTAAAAATTGTAGTTGATTATTTACGAGCAGACGTGCTACAAATGATTAAAACATTTAAATGGAAAAATTAAATACCCATCTGTTTTAGTATAATCTTTTATATAACGAAAGCATCTCCACTAAAACCGCTTTTAAATCAAAGGATAGAATGAAAAAGTGTATTTGATTAAAAAAAAGTTCAACCAAAATCCATTTGTCCACAAAAAATTCGTAGTCTCCTCTGATGAACCCGAACAATTCAAACCACCTGATTAGTCATAGTTTTAAGATTATTAGCTACAATGTGGGTTAACACCCGATAACGGTTTTTTCTTGGATGGATATAAAACATACATTAAACAATAATCACAATAAATTAATTGAAATTGCAGTAATAGCATACTAAACTTGGCAAAACCGAATGACCACTATAAAAAACAGCTAGCATTTTTTTATTCTAATAATTTCATTACAATAAAGTAGTTGGGCAAACGTAATCTGTTATTTTAAATTTACCGCTTTCTTTTAATGCGTTAAACCCTCCTTTTACGTTAATCAAGTTTCGGAAACCTCTTGCTTGTAGAATAGAAATGAAAACTACAGAGCGGTACCCACCCGCACAATGCACGTAATATGTCTTATTTCTATCAATCTTTATCATGCTTTCATTTATGAAATCAAGAGGAGCGTTTACTGCATCTATTAAATGCTCGCTTCCATATTCACTTGCTTTACGAACATCAAGAAGATTAACTTTCGTAATTCCGTATAATTCATCTTCATTAACAGAAGGAATTTTATCTTGTTCTTTCCCTTCGTCAATCCAGCTTTTGAAACCTCCTTTTAAAAACCCTAACGCATTATCATATCCAACTCTTGCAAGGCGAGTAATAACTTCTGCTTCTCTTCCTTCATCTGCAACAACCAATATTTTTTGTTTAATGTCAGGAACTAAGGTGCCAACCCATGTGGCAAAACTCCCATCTATTCCTATATTTATTGAATTAGGAATAAAAGCTTGGGTGAAAACATTTGCATCGCGTGTGTCAATAATTAAGGCATCTGTTTCATTGGCCGCGGTGTCAAACTCTTTTGCCGATAAGGCTTTTGTTCCTCTTTCTAAAACCTCGTCAATACTTTGATACCCTTTAATATTTAATAAGACATTTTGAGGAAAATAAGATGGCGGAGGAACTAAGCCCGTTAAAATTTCCTTTATGAATTGTTCTTTAGGGGAGTTCTATAAATCAAACTGTTGATAAACTTGTTAATAAATTAACTTATTAACTATTTGATTATCAAATAGTTAATATTATATTTGTAGTGTAAATTAATACATTAAAGATGAAACTAAACCGGTACAAAACACAAGGCAAGAAGACATTATTTGACGAACAAAATTCTTTAGAGCTTTTATCAGAAATTGGAAATCCATTAGAGATGATAAGCAACGTTATAGATTTTGAAATGTTTCGTGAAACATTAGAAAATAAATTACTG
>JBKDJY010000065.1:0-3461 GCA_046345275.1 Bacteroidota bacterium | reverse complement strand
CATATGTTTTTACGAATGTATGTCATATAAATCAACATTCGTCAATGAAATCAATATTTTTACTAACACATCCAACTTAATAAAGTGTTCAAAAGTATTGATTCTATTGATGTTTTTGAGTTTTCTTGCTGATACTAAGTATGGCTACCTAGGGAAACTCCAATGACATCATAGGGTGAAGTAGCAACTACAGCTAACGTTATCCCACCTTCGGTAATGGTATAATTGGGTGCGCCGCCTGCAATGTTAATACTCACAGTACCTGTAGGACTCCCACAATCGGCATTGGTGATGCTTGACGTAAGCGTTAAGCTATTAAGTGATCCTGGAACAGTGATGACGGTTGTTGCTGGAGGGCAACCATTTAAAGAATTTGTAACCTGTAAGGTATAATTACCAGGCGCATTTACTGATAAGGTATTGGTATTTATCCCTCCTGGAAACCAAGTATAAACGTTAATACCAACCGTGGAAGATGATGTGCCAGTTAATAGGACTGTTGGGTTGGCACAACTTAAGGTATTGCTTAAGCTGGCGTCGGCATCGTTAGTTTTACTTCCATTGACTGTAAATACCGAAAATGTGCTACATCCAGTGAGGGTGTTGGTAGCGCTTGCTGTATAAGTACCTGGAATAGTAATGAAAGATGTTGAAGGCGCACTAACTAAGCCAGGACCGTTAGTAACAGGATTACCTAAAATCCAAGTACCTATGCGAATGCTTGGATTTAAACAAGTTAAAATTGGAAGAGTAAAAATAGTAATAAAAGGTCCAGTTGTATTTTGAAAAACATTAACTACTGTGCTACCTGGACAACCTAACGTATTTGTAGCTGTTGCAATATAAGCGCCAGCCACATTAACTGTTGCGGGATTAGTTGCATTAATCAATGCGCCACCATTCCAAACGATGTTGGTTACTGTGCTTACCGCCGTTAGAGTGGCGCTGGTATTAATGCAAGTTAAGGTTCGATTCGCACTTGCTGTAATGGTAGGAATTCCTGCACCTTGTAAAACAGTAACCACCGTTGTACTTTTACAACTATTAACAGGATCTGTTACAGTTAAGGTATGGTTCCCTGCTACAGTTGTGATGCCAATTGCGGTTGTTAGGCCTAATGGACTCCATGAATAAGTAACACCAGGAGTACTAGAAATTCCTGTTAAAGTGGCTGTGGGGTTAACACAAGTAATGGAATTACTGACCGAAGCCCCCCTGCTTGGAGGGGTAATGTTTTGGCTAATCGTAATGACTGAAGTGGTTTTGCAACCCGAAATATTATGCGTGGATGTGGCTGTATAAGTTATTGGAGAAACTGTAGATACGGAATTCCCTCCGCCATTAATTGAAACATTGCTGCTAAAGCCTGGTAAAGCCGTTACAAAAATAAAACTATTGAGACAAGTTAAAGTAGTACTGGTAGGTAATCCAAAAAAATTAGTCACAGTAATGGTTAAAGTAGGGACAGTGTTGTCTTGACCGACACTCACTACACTCGAACTTGAACAACCTGTGATGGTATTGGTGGCCGTAACGGTGTAATTACCAACGGCACTAACTGTGACAGGATTTGTGGCGTTGATAAATGAGCCCCCATTCCAAACTAGGGTATTCCCAGCACTTACTGCCGTGAGTGTCTCATTCAAATTGACACAGGTCAATGAATTAGTGCTCACACTGATGGGCACTGTGGTATTTTGCGTTACCGTTACCAAAGAAAAACTGGTGCAAGAGCCATAAGTGACGCCCACGGTATAAGTACCTGCTTGATTGACAACAGGATTTGTAGAATTAATGCCACTGACGATTCCTGGCCCTGACCAGGTATAAGTCGCCAAGGCATTGTTACTAAAAGCACTAAGGGTTGCAGTGTTAGAATTACAGAATAAATTAACTGTGGGTGTTACCGTTACTGTTTCTGTCCATACATTGGCACTAAATGCTGCACAGCCGCCATTGGAGCTTGTGAGCGTATAAAAATGATTGCCAACACTCACTCCTGGAATGTTAAAAGGCACATTGATTCCACTGGCAATGATTGTTGCGCCTTCTGTAATGGTATAAGTGGCTGGCGCTCCCACCACACTGGTAATGGTTACAGATCCTGTGACAGAGGCACAATTGGCTGGCGTAACACTGGAAGTAACGCTAATGGTATTACTACCAAGACCTATGGTAAAATTACCAACAAAAATATCACAAGTGCTGGTGGCTGTATAACCATAAACACCCGGGCATAAATTGCTGAGGCTATTGCTAAAGGCTGCTGTATTAAGTGTTTGGGCACCATTGCTATAACGATAATTAAATGGCGGGATTGAACTTCCTGGTAAATTTAAGGTAAAAGAACCGCTACAATTACAACCCGTTGAGGCAATGGTATTGGTATTGGTAACAACAGGTGGTGGAATGATGGGACTTGGAAAATAAATGGAAGCAGGAAAGTTTGGGAGGCCAATACCTACTGACCTAGGAAAAATACTCACGGCGTTATACACAACACCACAACCCGATCCTAAAGTATTTGGATTATTAATAACTGATAAAGAATAGTTAATAACAGCAGAAAAAGGGATTTCTGCTGTCCGAACATAGATTTTTCCATCTGACCCTAGTTGAAGAGCCCAAATGTACAAACTTGGCGTAACTCCAATCAAATTGCCTGATGCAATAATAGCTGCATTAGAACCAGCAGAAAGATTCCATTGACGTAATTCACCTGTATAAGTTGAGCCAGCATAAAATTTTGTTCCATCTGGCGAAAATTCGCAGCCATAACGATAACTCAAAGAAGACGAAAAAAGTGTAACTGGATTAGAAACAAGGCCTGTTGACCTATTAAAGTCAAACAATTCTACTGGCCTATTAGCATTATTACTTGTCATTCCAAGCTTTGTACCGTCTGGAGAAGATTTAAGATACCCACCAAAAGCAGCACCTAACTGAATAAAACCAGCAGCACTAACAACAGGAGCACTTAAGCCAGATGCGCTTAATAAAAATGTCCTAAAATTATTTGAATTAACATCGTGTGAAACAATCCAAACATCCACATTATTGCAATGTCTCACGGCTGTGAGTTGTTCAGAACTTGGAGTTTGCAATGGCACATTTTTTATTGCTGTAACCGCACCGTTTCCAGCAGCCATACTCATGTCCACAATAGAGTATTGTAAGCCATTGGAACTAGAATTTTCAATTGCATCAACTGTAAAAATATAATAAAGGTTGGTACTTCCTGGTTGTTTGATAATCAATGCGGATTGTGTGCTTGAAAAATTACCCTTTAAACCAGTTCCGTTGGGCATTACTGCATTTAATTTATAGGATTACTCGTTTAAGTCGCAAATAGTTTTTATATTTGATAAAAATAAATTAAAAATGTTTAAAGGCGTTACTATATCAGAGTTTCATGAGCGATTTAAAACAGATTCTGACTGTTTGGATTATCTCTATGAGTT
>JBKDJY010000064.1:0-38195 GCA_046345275.1 Bacteroidota bacterium | reverse complement strand
GGCAGCATTGTATGAAACTTTTTCGCCACAAGAGGCGAAGAGAATATGGGATAGATTTGAATTTATATACACACCTAAACACGGCAGTTGGTTAAATATGGCAGAAATAGAATTGAATGTGTTAATGGGACAATGCTTAGAGAAAAGAATTGATGACTTAAAAATAATGAAACAAGAAGTAGAAGCTTGGCAAAAAGACCTTAACAATAAAGAAGCTACTATTAATTGGCAGTTTACTAATGACAAGGCAAGAATAAAACTTAAAAAACTTTATCCGACAATTTTAGCTTGACATGACACTAGAAACCATTACCAATTATTTGGTTAATAATAAAACTATCGTATAAATTTGTTTCTCAAAATTTTATTTAACATTGTTTTAAAGTCCCTATCTCTTTATAAAAATTGACTAAGCATCAATTTTGGCATACTTCGCATTTTGCTCAATAAATTCTCTTCTTGGTGGAACTTCATCTCCCATCAGCATCGCAAATACACGATCAGCTTCAGCGGCACTATCAATGGTTACTTGACGCAAAGTGCGAGTTTCTGGATTTAAAGTTGTTTCCCAAAGTTGTTCAGCATTCATTTCCCCTAAACCTTTATAGCGTTGTACATGAACGGAATCAGGCTTATCTCCACCAATTTCTTTGATGGCAATGGCTCTTTCATCTTCGTTCCAGCAGTATTTAGAATCTTTACCTTTTTTAACCTGATATAATGGCGGTGCTGCAATATATATATGTCCTTTTTCAATGAGCTCTTTCATGTGTCGGAAAAAGAATGTTAAGATTAATGTGGTTATGTGTGATCCATCTACATCGGCATCACACATGATGACAACTTTATGATATCTTAATTTATCAATATTTAAAGCCCGGTCATCTTCCTTTGTTCCTCTAAATACACCGAGAGCTGTGAATATATTCTTGATTTCTTGGTTTTCATAAATTTGATATTCCATCGCTTTTTCTACATTCAAAATTTTACCTCTTAATGGTAAAATTGCCTGAATGTCTCTATTTCTGCCCTGCTTGGCTGTTCCACCCGCAGAATCCCCTTCCACTAGAAATAATTCTGATGCGAAGGGATCACTATTTGCACAATCCGCTAATTTGCCTGGTAATCCAGAACCTGACATGACTGATTTGCGCTGAACCATTTCACGGGCTTTTCGAGCTGCATGCCGAGCTGTAGCAGCTAAAATGACTTTATCTACAATTAAACGTGCTTGCTTAGGATTTTCTTCTAAATAATTTGTCAAGGCCTCGCTTATTGCTTGATCAACCGCGCCTGTTACTTCATTATTTCCTAATTTTGTTTTGGTTTGACCTTCAAATTGGGGCTCTTGAACTTTAACAGAAACAATCGCCGTTAATCCTTCCCGGAAATCATCTCCACTGATATCAAATTTTACTTTTGATAACAAACCGTTTTTATCAGCATAACTTTTAAGCGTACGTGTCAATCCTCTTCTAAAACCAGCTAAATGTGTACCGCCCTCATGGGTGTTAATGTTGTTTACATAACTTTGAATACATTCGCTGTATGAATGATTATAAAGCATGGCAACTTCAACTGGAATACCAGATTTTTCACCTTCGATATAAATGACATCCTCCATCAACTTTTCTTTTCCGCCATCTATATATTGAACAAATTCTTTTAAACCACCATCACTATGGAAAGTTTCAGAAAATGAATGACCGTTTTCATCTTTATTTCTGTCATCAATTAAATTAATAGTAATTCCCCTGTTTAAGAAAGCCAATTCACGCATTCTGTTTGCCAAGGTTGCAAAATTATATTCGCCAGTTGTAAAGATGCTTAAATCTGGTGTAAAAGTTACTGTCGTTCCTCGCAAATTAGTTGGACCAATTTCTTTTGCAGAATAAACAGGAATTCCTTTTCTAAATTCTTGTATTGTTATTTTACCATCACGGTGCACCTCAGCAATTAATGGGTCGGATAAGGCATTCACGCAACTGACACCGACTCCGTGTAAACCTCCAGAAACTTTGTAAGTGTCTTTATCAAATTTACCTCCAGCATGCAAAACGGTCATAACCACTTCTAATGCACTAACGCCTAGTTTTGGATGAATGCCTGTTGGAATTCCTCGCCCATCGTCTTTTACCCGAATGGAATTATTCTCTAATATCGTAACTGTAATTTCCTTGCAATGGCCTGCTAAAGCCTCATCAATTGAATTATCTACTACTTCGTAAACTAAATGATGCAATCCTTTAATACCAATATCACCAATGTACATGGCTGGCCTTTTTCTAACTGCTTCTAATCCTTCTAAAACTTGTATGTTATCAGCTCCATAATTTGCTTTGTTATTAACGATATTTTCTTCCATAAATGATTGATCTATTTTTTTTGATAATTTCCTTAAATATATTGATTTTAAAGGAACTTTTAATGGTTTTATATGCGGTTTTTACTAACAAATGTTAATAAAAAATTCCGCCTAAAAAACTTCAAAATGAATAGTTAAAACTTCAAAATGATCTTTTAAAAAATTAGCAATACCTCAAAAGAATAGTGAGGTTTCATAATAACTTTATGATATCCTGAAGAAATATTTTGATACGCTTATTCTGAACGCTTTTATTTTAACAACAGTTAAGGTGCATTCGATTCTAAATTAACGCTCATCTAATTCATCAATGTCATCGAAGTTGTTTTCAATATCTTCTTGATTTAAAAATCCACTTTTTTTCTTTTTGGGATTAATTCCATCACAATCGATGCACGTCAAACCATCTTTAGTCATTATCCATCGACGGTTCAGCATTTTGCTGTCAGGCGTATTTGTTACATTATCCACATCGTGTAAAATATTTTTGAGACTTTTACTCAGATAAATGGATTTACCTATTGGGACTCTTAAAATAATTTTCAAATTTTGAATCCTCCATTTTTCATCTTTATTCAATTCGAAAAAGTTTCTTAAGATTAAATTACTGTCATTTTGATAAAATTTATAATTGATATTAGATGCTCTTTCGTAGGCTATTTTTTTAGAATTTCCACGAGCAGTTTTAATCACCAACAATTCAAAACTATCAGTTTTGCTAGGAATTACATCAAACTCAGGTGAGAAAAGTAAAATTCCTTCATCACTAATTTTTAATAAATTTCCTTCATCAGTTCTGTAATCATCGTCAAAGTCATCTTCTTCATCAAAGTCATTATCATCATCATACTGATCTGAAAATTCACCTTTGATAAATAATACATTATTTTTAGGAGAAGTTAAAGTTACTTTTTGAATTTGTTTGTTTTTGAAATTAAAATCTTGTGCAACTTCAATGAATACATAAATACTTAAACATATTCCAATAAAAAATAATAATAATGCAGAGATGTTCAAAATTTTATTTTTTTGTTTTATTCTGAAAATTATTTTGACACCTTTATAAACAATCATTAATAAAGGCACAGACGTTATCAGCAGGATGGCTATTGATGCTATAATGATTTGATTTTCGTTATTGAAAATTAACAGCATTATTTCACGGAAAGAATAATTAGTTACATTACCACTGTTACCTACATGAAAAGCGGAAAAGTTTCCTAATAATGAAGCAAGAATTACGGTGAGCAGTACGACTCCAAAAAATATGAAAATAATGGCAATAAACTTCCCAGCAATTCTCATAAAATTATTGGCAATTGAGGTTATAAAATCAGCAAACTTGTTTCCTATTTCTCTGGCACTGTTTCCAAATTTACCCCCCTTTTCTTTTGCATCATTAGCAAATTTTTTTGCAGTTTCGTTTACACGATCAAATTCATCTTTTATCGTTTTAGAAATGTTATCTACGTTAATTGGTTCACCTCGCATTTCCAATTTCTCAGCAGTTGTTTTTGCTTCTGGTATTGTTATCCATAAAATTAAATATATTAGAAAGCCTGAACCTGCCAAGAAGAAGCAAACTACTAAGCTAAGTCTTATCCAAACAGGATCTATATCAAAATAATTTGCAATTCCACTACACACACCGCCAATAACTCGATTTTCACCATCTCTATAAACTCTTCTTCTTCCGCTTTTATAATTTTGAAAATTAGAGTTTTCGAAATCTGTATATTTTTTATCAGAGGCATGACTTGAATCAGAAAAGTCCTCAGGATTTCCCATTATCTTGATAACTCTATCTACATCTTCTATGATGAGAACCGCTTTAGAATTGCCTACTTTTTCTTGAAACATTTCTGCAATTCTATTTTCGATGTCTGCCATGATCTCATCTTTACCTTGATACGCGGTAAAGTGAAACTTAATTTCTTTTAGATAATGATCTAATTTTTCGTATGCATCTACTTCAATATTAAATACTATGCCGCCAATGTTTATTGTTAAAGTCTTATTCATTTTTTTATTTTTTAATGGTTTTGTTTACTGATTTTACTAATTCTTCCCAGGCTATGAGAAGTTCATTGAGCACGAGCTGACCGTTTTTAGTTAGTTTATAATATTTTCGAGGAGGACCTGAGCTTGACTCTTCCCATCTATAAACTAGCAAATTGTCGTTTTTTAATCTAGTCAATAAAGGATAAAGAGTCCCTTCTACAACAATTAATTTTGTTTGTTTTAATCTTTCAATGATATCACTTGGATATGCTTCTCCATCAGCTAATACACTAAGGATACAAAATTCTAAAACTCCCTTCCGCATTTGAGCTTTTGTGTTTTCAACATTTATTGCCATTTTATAGTTAAATTTTTAGGTTAAACTTCGTTTGTAAATTTTTTTGCTTTTTATTTTGAGTTCAAAATTTGTATTTAAACGAATAGTATTTTTTATAACCTTGATATATACATTACAAATATATATGTTTTATATTATACCATCTATAACATAGTACTAATTTTTTATATCTACTTGAATATCAATCAAAAAAATATTTTTGGAGGTTATTAAAGTTGAGTTAATTTGAAAATTAGGACGTAATTCGTAAAAATTGAAATACTAAAATCTATTTTTTAAAAACAAATGTTTATTAAAAATCAAGAATTAAAACTTTTGGCAGGAAAATAATTGTCCTCTTGATTTCGTTTTGAAGTTACAAAAAGGATAGGCGCTTAGAATTGCATGTGTTTATTTGCTTTGTGCTTTAAACGCTATCAAAACATATCAAAATAAACGTTGTCCATAAGATTTTTTTTATGCTATTGTAAAAAGATTACAGATACCAGATTATTCAACAAAAAAACTAAAAAATAACCAAAGTGAGCGATCATTTAACTGACCAACTCAAATATATTATCTCAAATTTTTTTAGACCACACTAAACCGAACAAATCAGAAAAAAAAGAAATATTGATTCCAGTAATTATGACTAATTCTTAGATCTCAGAAACTTTAAGGATGTAGTTTCTGAAATCTAAGTTTTAGTGATTTAATAACTAGTTTAAAAAATTACACATTGCTTGCTTCTTCTTTTAACACAGCTATTATTTTATCTTCTATTTCTTTTGCTAAATCAGGATTTTCTGCAAAAATGGCTTTTACGGAATCTCGGCCTTGACCAAGTTTAGTTTCATCATAACTAAACCAAGAACCACTTTTTTTAATGATATTTTTCTCTACGCCAATATCAATAATTTCTCCTACTTTACTAATTCCTTCACCAAATACAATGTCAAATTCTGCCATTCTGAAAGGTGGAGCTAATTTATTTTTAATTACTTTCACACGGGTTCGATTTCCGGTTACAATATCTCCATCTTTAATTTGACTAATTCTTCTGATGTCCAATCGTACGGAAGCATAAAATTTTAAGGCATTTCCACCAGTTGTAGTTTCTGGATTACCAAACATGACACCAATTTTTTCACGCAATTGATTAATAAAAATACAGCAACACCCAGTTTTATTAATGACTCCTGTTAATTTACGCAAGGCTTGACTCATTAAACGAGCTTGTAATCCCATTCTACTATCACCCATTTCTCCTTCAATTTCTGCTTTTGGAGTTAAAGCTGCTACCGAATCTATTACGACCAAATCTACTGCTCCGGAACGAATTAAATTATCTGCAATTTCTAATGCTTGTTCGCCATTGTCTGGTTGAGAAATTAATAAACTTTTAATATCAACTCCCAATTTTTCTGCATAAAAACGATCAAATGCATGTTCAGCATCAATAATAGCAGCAATGCCACCAGCACGTTGCACACTTGCAATGGCATGAATGGCCAAGGTTGTTTTACCAGAAGATTCTGGCCCATAAATTTCCACAACTCTGCCGCGCGGCAATCCACCAATGCCTAGTGCGATATTTAAACCCAATGACCCAGTAGAAATAGAATCCATGGTTTCAACCACGGTATCACCCATTTTCATGATGGTTCCTTTTCCATAAGTTTTTTCTAACTTATCTAAAGTTAATTGTAGTGCTTTTAATTTTTCACCTGCAACCGATTTTTTGTCTAAAACCTCAGTTGATTCTTCTGATTTTTTTGCCATGATATATTTTATGTTTTAAGTTACGTGTTTTAAGATTAAGTATGTACTTCATTTTTAATAAATAACAATTACCTAAACTTCTTTGCAAATGTAAAAGGAATTTGAAGCATATTGTTGCTATAAATTGTAGCATTATATAAAATGTCAATAAAATCAAGGTGTTTAAAAAATCATATTTGATCCTTATTCAAAGTAGAATTAAATGATATTCAAAAAAGTGTAATGATTTTTTTTACTATCTTTAAAAAATCTAAATATCTTTATATTATAAATTAAAATTACACTTCAATCTATGTCAAAAAATCAAATCATAAATGTATTATATGTTGATGATGAAGAAAATAATTTGATTGCTTTTAAAGCTTCATTTCGCAGATTTTTCAATATAATTACCACAAATTCACCAAGTGAAGCAAAAAAACTTTTGAAAGAACATGAAATCCATGTATTAATTACGGATCAACGGATGCCTGATACGCTTGGTACTGAACTTTTAGCTGAAACTGTTAATGATTATCCAGATCAAATTCGCATTTTACTTACAGGTTATACGGATATTGATGCGCTAAAAGATGCGGTGAATGTGGGACATATTTTTAGATATTTAAACAAACCATGGAATGACCAAGAGTTAATAAAAACGATTGAAGAATCTTACCAAGTGTATCATATTAGAAAAGAGGAGAAAGAAAAAAACGCAAAATTGGAGTTAACCAATGAACAGTTAGAATTTATGTTGCGTCAAAAATTATTGTCATAACAAAATAAAAAAATAGGGGTTTAATTATTTTATTTGTAGATGACTAGATCAGAACCGAAATATAAGTTTAAACAGGTCATGCTCATTGATGACGATTCATTAGATAATTTTATCCATCAAAAAATTATTGAGGCCAGTTTTTTTTCTGAGAAAATATTTGTGAACACAGGAAGTAAAAGTGCGCTGGAGTTTTTAAGTAATTTAGAAGTTTTGGGTTCACAATCTATTTCTATTTTTCCTGAAGTAATCTTTGTTGATTTAAATATGCCTATTATCGATGGCTTTCAATTTTTAGAAAATTTCAAAACAACGTTGCCTGAAAAATTTAATACCACAAAATTAATTTTACTAACAGCTTCAATTTCAACAAGTGATAAGCCAAAAGCTGCAAGTATATCAAAAGAAATTAAATTTATTCATAAACCTTTAACTCAGCAAGCATTGGATCAAATTTGAAATTTATTTTTTAAATGCGGTATCAAATGTGATAGAATTTGCAAATTGTTTTTGTTTTCATTGAGAGCTAAAAACAATATGAGAGAATCTTTCAGTTTACTATTTATTGTATAAGAATGTTTTTTGTTTATTTCGAGTTCAAATACTTTTAATAAATGAAACACGTGATTGTATTTATTGTTTCCTAAAGATTTTATTTTCCTACTAATGGACTTAATGGCTTTAGAAGCTTCATCAAGTTCATTCGCTTCAATACAGATATAAACAAGGGTTAATTTAATATTTAAAAATTCATGGGTGTAATTTACAAACACGTGATTATTAAGCACAATGTTTAACTCCTCGCGGGCCTTTTTAGGTTCATGATTAAAAAAATAGGTTAAGGCATTATAAAAGGCTAGCCTAATGATTAAATAATGATCAAAGCTATCAAAGGATATTTCTTTGATTGATATTGGTTTTGAAATTTCATCTAATTTATTTAGCTCTAAACAAAATTTTATTTTTGAAATCAAGAAATTACTTACAGAGCCAATGTGGTTGTACAAATAAAAATTTGAGGCATTTAAATTAACTTTTTCATAATACTGATGAGCTTTTCTAATTGAGCTAACAGAATAATAATATTCAAAAGACAAATAATCTAAAACAATTTCCCATTTTTTATAAATAACAATAAGTGGTAAATCTTTGAAAATTTTTCTTGTTTGATAAAGTAATTCTTCTGTATTTAAAGCAAGAGATCTATCTTTTGTAATAAATATTTGAAAATGAAGTTCAATTAAATTATTGATTAATTGAATTTGAATGGAATTGTAAATTTGATTGATGTTGTTTATTTCGAGTTTTAAAAACTCTAATTGTTCAATAAATTTTTCGGATTTAGAAAATTCAAATTGTTGTAATACACGACAAAAGTTACCTAAAATTTCCTCGGCTTTTTCAATGGATAAATTGAACGAAATCTGTTTATTATATAGTTGAGAGTAATGGAAATATTTATTTGAATTTAAATGTGTTTTTTTTAGAGTATTGTATACAATTAATAACTCGTTATTCATGTCATGTTTTAACAACTCTTTTTCCAGCTTTAGTAAATAAGCAATAGTTGTTTCTCTCGGCGAATTGTAGCACAAATCAGGCAGCTGCAACATCAGTTTAAAAGTTTTTTCACGATCTTCATATAAATTTGGAGATAAACTTTCTTTAATTCTGTCATTTAAACGAGATTTTAATACATAAAAAGATTGAGAAGAAATGCGTGCTTTCTTCTTGATAGCACTCTCAGTTAAAATATCTTCTTTATAAGCCCTTAATAAAAATAAAAGTTTATCCGATTTATTTTCTATCAATTTATTTTCAATTTCCAGGTACTTATTGCTATTTAATTGCTTTATAACTTCTTTAAGTTTAATCATAATTTTTTTTAAAAAAGTTAGTTATGAATTTGATATCGTCAAAATTAATTAAATTAATTGTTTTTGGAGTTTATTTTGAGCTTCTATAAAGCAATTTTTGTTTTATAAGAAAAAATAAGTTCTTAAAAACCAGACAGAAAGATTAAAATTTCCATCTTTTTTTAAATAAATGTTACATAGGTAATAAAAACTGCAAAATAGATTTGACTGACGAATTAATTTACATTTACTTTGGTTAAGACAACAAACTTATATCTGATTATCTTATGATTAATTTAAAAAAATATAACATTAGCATTTTGGTGGTAGAAGATAATCCCATTGATACATTGGTTTTTCAAGCACTATTGCAACCATATTTTAATTTGGCAACTGTTACAAATGGATTTGATGCGTTAAAGAAAATTGAAGAAGTTAAATTCGATTTGATTTTAATGGACATCAATTTAGGAAATATAGATATGGATGGTTCAAAGGTGATGAAAACCATTCGACGAAGTAAAAAACATAAGGATGTGAAAATATATGCTGTAACATCTTATCCTGATGATGTGGCTTTTTTTACCGAACAAGGGTTTGACGACTTGTATGTTAAACCAGTTATTAAAGAAGAAATTTTTGAATTTATCAATAAACACTTATCACTGTCTTTCCCAGAAGTTTATCACAATCATTAATTTTTTTGATTGATAAATTAAAATTTGATAAAGCATTGTTTTTTTATCACAGTCATTCATACTTTTAAAGTCAAGGCAAAAACTTTTTTAGTCCTTAATATTACATGCAGTTATCATTCATTGGTAATAAATATTTTTCATGATAAAACGGAATGTTCTTTAAAACAAAAAAGCCACCTGAAAAATGGTGGCTTTTTGCTCCCTCTCCTGGGCTCGAACCAGGGACCCCATGATTAACAGTCATGTGCTCTAACCAGCTGAGCTAAGAAGGAATCTCTTCATTAAAAGGATGGCAAATTTAATATATATTTTATAAATAAACAATATATTTGCTAAAATTTAAACCAAGTTACTGTATGAGTCTTTTAATTGTAGGAACCGTTGCTTTTGATGCCATAGAAACTCCCTTTGGCAAAACAGATAAGATAGTTGGAGGGGCTGCAAGTTATATCGCATTGGCATCTTCTTATTTTCATAAAGATATTGGAATTGTATCTGTTGTTGGAGATGATTTTCCTATCGAGTTTTTAGATGTATTACAAAGACACGGAACCGATATATCGGGCCTTCAAATTAAAAAAGGAGAGAAATCATTTTTTTGGAGTGGAAGGTATCACAATGATATGAATTCTAGAGACACCTTAGAGACACAATTAAATGTATTAGAAAATTTTGATCCCATTATTCCAAATAAATTTAAAGAAGTTGATTTTTTAATGTTAGGAAATTTAATGCCAGTTGTTCAGCAAAGGGTATTAAATCAATTGACCAAGCGACCGAAATTAATTGTACTTGATACAATGAATTTTTGGATGGATGTTGCAATGGAAGAATTATTAAAAACATTGAAAGAAATTGATTTGCTAACAATTAATGATTCTGAAGCGCGTCAATTATCTGGTGAACATTCACTGGTAAAGGCTGCGCAAAAAATATTAAACATGGGTCCAAAAATATTGGTGATTAAAAAAGGAGAACATGGCGCATTATTGTTTAACAAAAAAGAAGTGTTTTTTGCGCCAGCCTTACCGCTTGAAGATGTATTTGATCCTACAGGCGCAGGAGATAGCTTTGCTGGCGGATTTATTGGCTATTTGGCTAAAACAGGTGATATTAGTTTCGAAAACATGAAGCGAGCCATTATTTTTGGTTCTGCGATGGCAAGTTTTACAGTTGAAAAATTTGGAACTGAACGTTTGATTAGCTTATCCGACCAAGACGTTAATAACAGAGTTCAAGAGTTTATCGACCTTGTTCAATTTGATATCTCTTTGGTTTAACTTATTTTAAAATCTTTTTTAAAATATTAGATGTTGAAAAACCTTCGACTAGGTCGATCGTTTCAACTTTACCACCATTTTCAATGACTTCATGGTAACCAACAATTTTTTCTTTTTGATAATCACTGCCCTTAACAAGAACGTGTGGTAAGATTAATTTGATGAGATTGATAGGCGTATCTTCATTAAAAAATATGATGGCATCAACACATTCTAATGCTGATAAAACAACCATTCTAGCTTCTTCATGATTAATAGGTCTTTCGGGAGATTTGCCAAGACGTTTAACAGAATCGTCAGTATTTAAAGCAATAATTAATTTATTTCCTAAGTCTTTTGCTTTAGTTAAATATTCTACGTGACCTCGATGCAAAATATCAAAACATCCATTTGTAAATACAATTTTTTGCTTTTCATTTTTCCAATTATTTATGAGTGGAATAATTGATTTGCTGTTATGTAATTTGTTATATAATTTATCGTGAAATGACATTCGTTTTTTCTTTATTTATAATTGGTAAAATAATCAAACTGATTAAGCCTAAAATTACTATCAATATAAATTGTGATGACCAAACCATCCAAGGAAAAGCAAAGGCAGAAATTTTTTCTACGCCATAAAAAATCAACAAGCTTGACACGATTGCTGGATAAGCACCCAAACCACCTGGTGAAAAAACAACACCAAAGGTCCCAAAAAGTATTAATACCAAGCATTCGGCCTGACCTAAATGTCGAGTGCCTGTAAAAGCAAAAAAGCAAACATATAAACTGTAAAAATAGCAAGCCCAAATGGCAAGGCTAAGTAACACAAATTGAATTTTTTTCTCAATGTCTTTTATTGAGCTGATGCCTTTTCCAAATCCAATGATGACATTTTTGAATTTACTGTTAAATAAATCAGAGATTTTTTTTCGGAATAAGTAAAAAATCAAGAAGATGAAAATGATTGATACAATCAGAATAATTAATTTTAAAGGATGTGCTTTGATTTCAAATAATTTTAGCATGAATGGGTCAAACAAATATTTTGAAGTCAAATCCTTTAATTGCGAAAATTGAGCAAAAAGCGTTAAAAAAAAGATAACCAAAAGTAACAAAGTATCAACAATTCTTTCAGTAATAACAGTTCCTAAAGCTACTTCAAAAGGCACTTTATCATACTTGCTTACTAAGGTGCATCGTGTAATTTCGCCCATACGGGGAATGCCATAATTTGCAAAATAACCTACCAATACTGCACCAAATGCGTTGAATGGTTTTACTTTGAACCCTAAAGGCTTCAAAAGATAATTCCAACGAAATGCTCTTAAATAATGACTCAAAATGGCAATTAGAATGGAAATAGCAATCCAAAAGTAATTTACATTTATAAAAGACTCAATGATTTTTTCTTTTTCTCCCCAAACAGATTTGATAGACAGCCAAGCCAATAGGAAGCCTATACTTAGTAAAATGAGAAATTGAAAAATTGGTTTAAAGCTTTTTTTCCTATGAATTTGCATGCGGTAAATGTAACAAAATAAGAATTATCGTATTCTTCATAAAAAAATCTAGTTCTATTACTTAACTTAAAAAAAACTTGAATAAATATTTGTTGGTATACCCTAATTATGGTATTTTTGTATTCAAATTAGAATTAATCTAATTAAGAATAAAAAATAATTAACTGATTATTAAATAGATATAAAAATGATAACAGTAAGTAATGCAGCAAAAGAGTATGCTTTAAATTTAATTAAAGAGGAAAATAAACACGAAAATACATTTATCAGGGTAGGAGTGGAAGGAGGTGGATGCTCAGGATTGATGTATAATTTAGTTTTTGATCACGAAATAAAAGAAGGCGACCAGCTGTTTGAAGATAATGGGATAAAGGTAGTTGTTGACCGCAAAAGCTTTTTATATTTAGTTGGAACTGAATTAGATTATAGTGGAGGTTTAAATGGTAAAGGTTTTGTGTTTAAAAATCCAAATGCAGAAAGGACTTGCGGTTGTGGTGAATCTTTTTCTGTTTAAAAACTTGTTAGCAATTATTATTAATCATCAATTACCATGAGAGGCTATTAATGAAAAAACTTTTATTTGAAAATTTTGCAATGTCACATCAACTGCTTATCAATAAAGCATTTCAAATCATGAGTCTTTCTTTTTTATGTTTTTCGTAAAATAAAACCACATTTTAAAAATAAAAAAATCATACAGTTAAGATAAGATTTACTTTCAATTATTTACAAATTAAAATGCCAAACGAATTAATAGAAGATCATCTTCAAAAAGAATATAAATGGGGTTTTACTACTAATATCGATGCCGACGAAGCCCCGAAGGGTTTGAGTGAAGATATTATTCGGGTTATTTCCACAAAAAAAAATGAACCCGAATGGTTGTTAGAATTTCGTTTAAAAGCTTATCGCAATTGGTTAAACATGTTTGAGCCTCATTGGGCACATGTGCATTATGCGAAACCAAATTTTGATGATATTATTTATTACTCTGCACCCAAACCAAAAAAAGAATTAGCAAGTTTAGATGAAGTTGATCCTGAACTTTTAAAGACGTTTGAAAAATTAGGAATCTCAGTTGATGAGCAAAAACGTTTAACTGGCGTTCAAAATAATATAGCGGTAGATATTGTCTTTGATAGCGTTTCCGTTAAAACAACTTTTAAAGAAACACTTTCTGAAAAAGGAATTATTTTTTGTTCTTTCAGTGAAGCGGTTCAAGAGCATCCTGATTTAGTAAAAAAATATATGGGCATGGTTGTTCCGCCAACTGATAATTTTTATGCCGCATTAAATTCAGCAGTTTTTACAGATGGTTCATTTTGTTACATTCCAAAAGGAGTTCGTTGTCCAATGGAACTATCAACATATTTTAGAATTAATGCGAGTGGCACTGGACAGTTTGAAAGAACCCTCATTATAGCCGACGAAGATAGTTATGTGAGTTATTTGGAAGGTTGCACGGCTCCTCAAAGAGATGAAAATCAATTACACGCAGCTGTTGTTGAAATTATTACACATAAAAATGCTGAAGTAAAATATAGTACGGTTCAAAACTGGTATCCTGGCGACAAAGATGGTAAAGGAGGAATTTTTAATTTTGTTACCAAGCGAGGCATTTGTTTAGAAGACAATTCTAAAATTAGTTGGACACAAGTAGAAACTGGCTCTGCTGTTACTTGGAAATATCCTTCAGTTATTTTGAAAGGAAATAATTCTGTTGGCGAATTTTATAGCGTTGCCTTAACAAATAATTTTCAGCAAGCTGATACAGGAACAAAAATGATTCATATTGGAAAAAACACACGATCTACCATTATTTCAAAAGGCATATCTTCAGGATTTAGTAATAACAGTTATCGTGGGTTGGTTCAAATAAAAAAAGGAGCAAGTCATGCCCGTAATTTTTCGCAATGTGACAGCTTGTTGATGGGTGACAAATGTGGTGCTCACACTTTTCCTTATATAGAAATAAAAGATAAAACTGCCGTTGTTGAACATGAAGCTACCACTAGTAAAATTGGAGAAGACCAATTGTTTTATTGCAGACAGCGTGGTATTGATAATGAAAAGGCAATTGGATTAATTGTAAATGGCTACTGTAAAGAAGTATTAAATAAACTGCCAATGGAGTTTGCTGTAGAAGCACAAAAATTATTAGCCATTAGTTTAGAAGGAAGTGTTGGTTAATTAAAAAAGTCAAAAATTAAAATTTAAAAACTGCGCAATACAAAAATAAATCTGCGGGTATTTGCGACATCTGCGGGAAGTAATAAAATGATAAGTATTAAAAATTTACACGCATCAATTGGCGAAAAAGAAATCCTGAGGGGAATAAATTTAGAAGTAAAAGCAGGAGAGGTTCATGCAATTATGGGACCTAATGGTTCTGGAAAATCTACTTTTTCCAGTGTTTTAGCGGGTAGAGATGATTATAATGTTTCCGAAGGCGATGTCATTTTTAATGGTAAAAATTTATTAGAATTGTCAATAGAAGACAGAGCTCGTGAAGGATTGTTTTTAGCTTTTCAATATCCAGTTGAAATTCCTGGAGTAAGTAACATCAATTTTTTGCGTACTGCTTTAAATGAAATAAGAACGTATCACAAACAAGAAGAATTATCTGCTAAAGATTTTTTAGCACTTGTAAAAGAAAAACAAAAACTAGTTGAATTGGATGCTAAGCTCACAAACAGAAGTGTTAATGAAGGCTTTAGTGGCGGAGAAAAAAAACGTAATGAAATTTTTCAAATGGCCATGCTAAATCCTAAACTTGCGATACTGGATGAAACCGACAGCGGATTAGATATTGATGCATTGAAAATTGTAGCTGCTGGAGTCAATAAATTAAAAACAAAAAATAATGCGATCATTTTAATTACTCACTATCAGCGCCTATTAGATTACATTGTTCCCGATTTTGTTCATATTTTGTATAAAGGACGCATTGTAAAAAGTGGCGGAAAAGAATTGGCATTAGAATTGGAAGCTAATGGATACGATGAAATAAAAAAAGAATTTGAAATAGCGGACTAATATGTCAATACAAGTAGATACTAAAAGTGCTGTTACTCAAACCATATTAGAGCAATTGCAAAAACACGCAGAGAAAGTTGCATTTATGCCTGATGACGCTATTGTTGATGCCATTAGAATATTGGAAGAGAAAGGAATTCCAAATAATAAACACGAAGATTATAAATATTGCAATATTGAAGCTATTTTTCGTAAAGAATTTAAAAAAATAGATCAGTTGTTTAATGAATTAACAATTGCAGATATTAATCCACATAAAATTGATGAAGCCATTAATTTGGTTGTAGTAAATGGAATATATAGGGAAGACTTGAGTGAAAAAATGATTGTAAAAGGAATAACGATAAAATCTTTAACGGAAATTTCTAAATCAGAAAAACAAAAAATTGCCTCACAAGCTAAATCAAACTCGGATGCTTTAATTGCTTTAAACTCGGTATTTTGCAGAGATGGCTTATTTCTTCAAGTTGAAAAAAACAACCGTATTCCGATGCCAATTCATATTATATATATAAATAGTTCTGATAAAAATGCATTAATTAATTCCCGTAATTTTATTGATATTCAATCAAACTCAGAAGTAACATTGTTAGAAAGTTTTTCAAACGTCGGATTAGGGAAATTATTTTCAAATTACGTGAGTGAAAAATTAATCGGAGAAAATTCGAACCTAGCTTGTTTTACCATTCAAAATGAAAATACATTATCCTATTCAGTAAATACCAATCAAGTGAAAGTAAATCACTATGGAAATTATAGCCATACAACATTAACTCTTGGTGGTGAATTAGTTCGGAATAATCATAACGTTGAATTGGCAGAACAAAATAGCGAAGCACATTTAAATGGATTATTTATTACAAAGGGAACACAATTAGTAGATAACCACACGCTGATTGACCATCAAAAACCCAATTGCGAAAGCAATGAATTATATAAAGGGATAATTAATGATAAATCTATTGGCGTATTTAATGGAAAAATTTTTGTTCGAAAAGATGCTCAAAAAACCAACGCCTATCAAAGCAGTAAAAATATTTTATTAAGCAACGATGCTACCATCAATACAAAACCACAACTTGAAATTTACGCAGATGATGTAAAGTGCTCACACGGAACTTCAACAGGTAAAATAAATGAAGAAGCATTATTTTATTTAAAATCAAGAGGCATTGGCGATGAGAGTGCACGAAAATTATTGTTACAGGCTTTTACCCAAGAATTAATAGATAAAATAACGATACAATCATTAAAAACAAGGGTATTGGATTTGTTTGAAAACACGCTGTAATATGTTTGATATAAATAAAATACGTGCTGATTTTCCAATACTTAAAAAAATTGTCAATAACAAAGCTTTAATTTATTTTGACAATGGAGCTACAACCCAAAAACCCAAACAAGTTATTGATGCGATTTTAAATTATTACACTAATCAAAATGCTAATATTCACCGAGGCGTTCATACCCTTAGCCGAGAAATTACAATTGCTTATGAAGATGCTCGCAAAATAATTCAAAGTCACCTTAATGCTAAATATGCTCATGAAATTATTTTTACGAAAGGAACAACGGAATCAATCAATTTAGTTGCACATTGTTTTGGGAAAATTAATATTGATGCAGGCGATGAGATTATCATCACTCAAATGGAACATCATAGTAATATTGTTCCATGGCAAATGTTATGTGAAGAAAAAAAAGCGGTATTAAAATGCGTTCCAATTAATGAGGCAGGAGAATTAATTGTGGAAGAATTAATGAGTTTAATTTCTAACAAAACTAAATTGGTTGCATTTACTCACATTTCAAATACTTTAGGAACAATTAATCCTGTAAAAGAAATCATTTATAAAATTAGAACTTTATCCAATGCCTCTATTTTGATTGATGGTGCGCAAGCTGTACCACACTTAAAGCCAGATGTCCAAGACTTAGATTGTGATTTTTATGCATTTAGTGGTCATAAATTATTTGGACCAACAGGCGTTGGTATTTTATATGGTAAAGAAGAATGGTTAAATAAATTTCCGCCATACCAAAGTGGTGGAGGTACCATAAAAAAAGTAACAATAGACAAAACAGAATTTGCAGATTTACCTTTGAAATTAGAAGCTGGAACGCCTCACATTGAAGGTGGAATTGGTTTAGCAGAAGCTATTAAGTACGTAACTAAATTAGATTTTGAAAATATTCAAAAACACGAAAATGAATTGCTCATATATGCTACTAAAAAATTAATTGAAATTCCTGACTTAAAAATTTACGGCACTTCTCAGCATAAAGCTTCGGTTATTTCTTTTAATGTTGGAAACATTCATCCTTTTGACATTGGTACTATTTTGGATAAATATGGCATTGCCATTCGTACCGGACATCATTGCACACAACCATTATGGGATTTTTATAATGTTCCTGGAACTGTAAGGGCATCTTTATCATTTTATAATACATTCGAAGAAATTGATATATTTATTGAAGCACTCAAAAAATCAATTAACCTATTAAGTTAAAAAAATGAATAAACAAATTTTATTTATAATTATTTCTTTCCTATTGTTTGGCTGCGGCCTAAAGGATGACATCACAAAAAAAGATTCTCCTACAACTGGAAACATTAATTTCTTTTTTGATGAGGGATTAACGCTTCACATCCATAATCAGATTAACACTTTTAAATCAACATATACTTATGCGGTTATTAATTTATTTTCATCAGATGAAAAAGCTTGCATTGAAGCGTTATATAATGATAGCTCAAAAGTCATTGCCATTACTAGAAAACTTAGTGAAAAAGAATTGAATCAATTTAAACAAAAAAATATATCATTAAATACTTCAGTTGTTGCAAAAGATGCCATTGCCATTATCGTTAATCAAGATTTTAAAGATTCTTCTATTTCAATTAATGAGCTTCAGCAGTTGCTATTGGGTAATGATAGTTTATACATTAAAGGAAAAAAAGTAAATGTAATTTTTGACAATGAAAATTCTGGTAGTGCAAGACATTTGAAAGAATTATTGGTATCAAAACAAAATTTCGGAAAAAATTGCTCTGCAGTAAAAAATACAACTGAATTGATTCAGTCCATTTCTCAAAGCACATCAGCTATTGGCATTTGCGATTTTGCTTGGTTAAGTGATAAAGATGATCTAACAACCAAAGAATTTTTAACAACTATAAAAATTTTAGCTGTATCAAAAAAAGAAAGTGGAACTGCTTATATGCCAGATCAATCAAATATTGCTACAGATGATTACCCTCTTACAAGAAACATCTGCATCATCAGAAGAAGTTCGGAATTTACATTAGGAAAAGGCATTGAGACTTTTATTGCTGGCCCTATTGGACAAATGATGTTTTTGAAGCAGGGCTTACCTCCACACAGGCAGGAAGAAAGATTAATTGAAGTAGATTTTACACCTTTGAAATAAAATTATTATTTCTTATAAATTAATGCAACTGCATAAGCATTAACTCCTTCTTCTCTGCCCACGTATCCAAGTTTTTCATTAGTAGTTGCTTTTATTGAAATATCATTGGTGCTAATATTCATAATTGGTGCTAACACATTTTGCATGGATTCAATATGTGAATTTATTTTGGGAGCTTCCATACTTAAGGTAGAATCAATATTTCCGATGTCATAGCCATTTTTATTTAGCAGCGCAACCACTTCCTTTAATAATAATTTACTATCGGCCCCTTTGTATTTTAAGTCAGTATTTGGGAAATGAAAACCTATATCTTTTAGATTGGCCGCTCCTAATAAGGCATCACAAATGGCATGCAATAATACATCTGCATCGCTATGGCCAACACAGCCTTTTTCAAATTCTATTTTTATACCACCTAACCATAATTCTCTTTCTGTGCCTAAAGGATGAACATCGAAACCAAATCCAACTCTAATATTAGTCATAATACATCTTTTTTAAATGTTCAATTCTTAAGTATTTAATAAAATAGAAGAGAACAATTTCAATCTCTTTAGTTTAATTTTATTGGCGTTACTTGCGCTGGTACGACAACAATGGTTGATAAACCAGCTTTTGCTTGAACATGATTCGGATTTATTTTTAAACATTCTTCCCAATAATATTTAGCTTTATCATATTGTTTTTTCTGGTAATAAGCACCTCCCAAATTATAATAACCTTCAGCGTTATTTTTATTTAAAAGAATGGTATGTCTTAAGATATAAATAGCGCTATCTAATTGACCACGTTGAGTCATTTGAAAACCCTTATTTGTCAAATCATTATTAAATGCCTGATAATAGCTTGTTAAATAGGGGTTGTTTGGGTATAAATTTTCGGCCATTTTCCAATAGTAAAGTGCATCTCTGGTGTTACCTAATTTAAAACTACCAAGACCTAAATTTAAATAACCATTCACATATCGAGGGTGTAATTCAATGGCATGAAGTAAAAATTTCATTCCTTTATTTAAAGCAGTCTCTCTCTTGTCTTTATAACCACCTTTTTTTACTTCTTCGTCAGTAATGTGTAAAGTCCCATTATAATCATTATCATTATCAACTGTTTGTCCAGGTCTACGTTTACCAGTAATTTCTTTTGTGTCCGCTAAATCAATCCAACGTGCACCTGCATTCCCTAAGCATAAGACAGAATTTGGCATTGTTTCAACATCTTTTAAAAATAAAGTAACATCATTTTTCCAGTCCCAATTTCGTTCCCAAGTTTTAATACAATATAAAAAAGCCATAGCAGAAATTAAACTTAAAAATCCAAAACGTTTTAGGTTTAAGCTAACATGCTCTGGTATTTTTTCAAAGCCTTTAATAATAAGCCAAGCCAGAGCAATAACAAATCCAATGGTTGAATGGAATAATAAACGTTCACCCATGGTAGCACCAATGTCCATTAAAATATTACCTATCATTAATAAAAAGGCAAAATAAGTTGCAATTGCAAATCCCAAGGCGTGGCGTTTAATAATAAGTTTTATACCAACATAAACGAGACCTAAATGTAAGAATAACGAAACCAATGTATCCCAACTTGCAAAGGTTCTGAACTGAATAGAATTGAAAGAATAATCAGATGATAATGGATGAGGAAACCAACACAAATTAAAATATTTTAATAAAACATATATTTTCGTAGCCCATTGTTCTTGCTGACTGGCCAATAGATAAGGATTGTTTAATATTTCAGTATCAGGAACACCAGGCTTTAATTTTACCGCAACCAAACGCATTCCTAAATAAAATAACATAATGAAAAAATGCCAACTCATGAGTGTACCATAATCTTTCTTTTTTGAGCCTAAAATAAATACGCCAAATATGAGATAAATGAATGGGAATATCCAGAAAGATAAATTTGGTTTAGCACCAGGACGAGCAGTAACATCAAATTGTTTTTTGAGGTACAACATCAATAAAGCAGAACAAAAAAATACGATAAAAACATACAGAGATTGTTTGAATTCTTTTGTTTGAAAAAAAGTTTTAGGATCAAAATCAAAAGTACGAAAAACATAAAAAGCGATTGGAATTAAAACAACCAAAACAACAGCATATTCTTTGGAGAGTAATGCTAATAAGAAGTTAAATGAAGCCCAAAAAAGCGCTTTCGTCGTTTTTTCAGTCATGTATTTAAATGAATAAAAAAACGTTAACGAAATAAAAATGAGAGAAAAAATTTCATCTCTACTTTTAACATTAGCAATGGCCTCCGAGTGAATGGGATGCATCAAAAATAAAATAGCAGCCAAAAAAGCCACATCATGATTATCTTTAAAAATGTAATTTCTAAAAAATAAAAACAGCAACATAACACCGATAATAAAAGTAAGGATATTTACCAAATGCCTTACCCATGCGTCTTTTACCTGACAATCAACTTCATTAAAAATCCCATCAACGTTCACATCTTCTTCAGGATCATCAATGTTGTTTTTATTTAAGTCCCAACATCTACCAGGATATAAGCCATTAGCGTAAGCTCCAATAAATTGTTGTTCAATTGCAAAACTTACAACAGACAGAGGACGGTAACGCCCACCTGCTAATTGATCAGTGGCATTCATGCGGCGATAAAAACTTTCGTAAGCATCTTTTGTCATGATTCCTTTAATCCCTTTAATTCCTTTAATCACATGGTCATTTTGGTGAATAATAATTCCATCATCCAAAGCATATTCATTATTTAAAGAAGTTAAATTGAAAATTAATCCAAGTAGGACAATGACAATGAACGGTGCTGTTTGATTTTTGAAAGGAAAAAAATGAAACGTGTTTTTTAATTCTGTAAAAACAGGTTGCTTAGTTGTTTTGGTTTGTTTAGCCATAAATAAATTTGATTGGTTGTAAATATTTAAATATACAAAAAATATATTTTCAACTTAAAAATTACTTAAAAATCAGTAAATTGCATATGTAAAAATGATTTTCACAAAAATTAACAAAACTCTGTTTTTCCTTGCTCTGAGCTTGGTTTTGTTTATAATCGCTTATATTATTTCTCAAAAAAATAATTTTACAACTCAAGAATTAGCCGCCATCGCGCAGACTAACTTACATGAAAAGGAAGATATTGCGTATGAAAAGTTAAATGAAATAAATAAATATTTAGAAACAACGAGTCCTAAAAAATTATTTTCTTGGTATAGAGGAAATATTTTTAACTTATACAAAGAGGAAGGGATTTCCATTTATGTTTATGAAAATGATAGTTTGCGTTTTTGGTCAGACAATGAACCTTCCGTAGATTTAAATGCTTATACCAATGAATATAATGCTCAGATTATTAAAATTAGAAATGGTTGGTATGAATACATCCGACTAAAAAATAATTTCAAAAATAATTATTCCTCTATAGCGCTCATTAGCATTAAAACAGAATACGATTTTGAAAATAAGTATTTGAAAAACGAATTTAGTACATGGCTTAAATTACCAGAAAATACGAAAATCATAGTTCCAGCTATGTTTTTAAAACATACAGTAACATCAAAAGTTGGTAATCCACTTTTTGAAATTCAAAGAAAAGATGGATTATATAAACGTAAACATCTGAATATTTTGTCTATTCTATTTGGTTTGTTGGCATTTGTATTTTTTGGCATTTTTTTAAATGTATTTTTTAATTTATTTATTAAGAATGTATTTTTTCAAACTTTTTGCCTGATAGCAATCTTTTTCTTAATTCGATCCTTGATGATTTATTATAAGTGGCCAGACTATTTTTATACAAGCAAATTATATAGTGTCGGAGTTTTTGCAAACGCATCTTCTTTTTATTTTTCTCGCCTTGGTGATGTTTTTATTAATTCTTTTTTGTTTTTTATAGGTTCAATCAATCTTTATAAACGAAAAATAGTATTAACTCATTTACATCTCATCTTTAAAATCTTCATTTTTTTAATTTCTTTAGCCTTGCTTGTATATTTTTCAGTTTGTATCCCAAATTTAATTTACAGTATCATTAATAATTCTTCCATTACGTTTGACGTTAAACAGCTATTTGATGTAAGTTATTATAATTTGATTGGATTAAGTTCTATTGGTTTTATGGTATTAGCTTTATATCTTTTTATTGAAAAAATTATCATCCAAATTTTAGAAAATTTTAAAGTTTCTATTTTTTATATTTTAGTTCTCTCCGTTATCATCATCGTCTTATTTGTATTAAAAATAGTTGATGAAGAATATTTATGGTTTACACCTTTAATTGTTGTGTGTTATGTTCTTAAAAAATTTAATTCTAAAAATAATTTTATAAATATTGGTTTAATTACCTTGCTCATTACATTTTCCACTTCTTACTTTTTTGATAAATATGAACAAATAAATAAAAAGGCCAATTATGATACATTAGCTCAGACGCTTACCGATAGACAAGATATAATTGCTGAAAATGAATTTGTAAAAATTAGTTCTTCTGTTCAAAACGATATAAACTTAAAAAATTTATTGTCGCTACTTCCTTTGAGTAGCTCTAAAATTGAACAAAAAATAAAGCAGGTAAACTTTAGTGGATATTTCGAAAGATATAATGTCGTTATTTCTTTATTCAAAAATGCAAGACCTATATTTAATTTAAATGAAATAAAATATTTAAATGTCGATTACTTTGAAGATCAAATGAAAGAAGGAACATTTAAAACCATTTCAGATAATCTATATTTCATTAATAAAAAAAACATTCCTGCTAGATATGTTGGTAAAATAGAAATTAATGATTACAATAATAGTCAGGATTCCATTTATAATTTATATCTCCAATTAGATCCAAAAATTTCAAATAGTTTGGGAGTTTTTCCTGATTTGCTTTTGGATAAATCATTAGAAAGCAAAGTAGAATTTAAAAATATTTCATATGCGGTTTATGAAAAAAATAAACTGCAAGTTTCTTTTGGCAATTTTCAATATCCATTATTTAATAATTATAATTACGTTTTTAAGAACGACAAGGACTTTAATCACTATATATATCCTAAAACAAGAAATTCTGAAATTTTAATTACTGAAGATAAATCTGGATTTTGGAAATTATTTACTTTGAATTCATATTTTTTTATTTTCTTTTCTCTCATAGCTTTACTTGCAATTTGGCTTAATAATATTATTACAAGGAAAGATTTAGGCTTTAATTCTTTAAACAGTCGAATTCAGTTTATTTTGGTTTTTATTGTTGTCATTTCTTTAACTGGCGTGGTAATTGGAACTGTTTTTGTTGTTACTTCTCAATCAGAATTAAAAAATAAAAATGAATTACTTCTTAAATCAAAATCTGTTTTAAATGAATTGGAGCAAAATTTTGGTGAACAAAAAGATTTGAAAACAAATTATAGTGAGTACACAACTTTTATTTTGAAAAAACTCTCTAAGTTATTTGGAAGCGATATTTCTTTGTTTGATAAGAAAGGTCAACTTTTTGCAACGTCACAACCTTTAATATATGACCAAGGACTTGTATCAAGATTCATGAATCCCATTGCATATGCTGGATTTTCAAAGAATATGCTCGCTAATTACTCACATAGAGAAACAATTGGTGAACTCAATTATTTATCAACCTATATTCCTTTTTATAACAATAATGAAAAACTTTTGGGATATTTAAATCTACCTTATTTTTCAAGACAAAAAGATTTAGAAAAAGAACTTTCAGTTTATTTGGTAAATCTGTTAAATATTTACACCGTTCTTTTTTTAATAACCACCTTGGTAGCCCTCTTTATTTCTAATTTATTAACAAAACCTTTAAGAATCATAAAACAGGAAATTTCAAATACGAAGTTGGAAGATAACATCAAACCTATCAGTTGGAAGTCAAATGATGAAATTGGAAACTTAGTGACTGAATATAATTCCATGCTCATAAAACTGAAAAAAAATTCAGAACTTTTGGCGCAGTCCGAAAAAGAAAATGCGTGGATTGAAATGTCGAAGCAAGTTGCTCATGAGATAAAAAATCCCTTAACGCCAATGAAGCTTAACATTCAGCAATTACAGCGTGTTGTTAAATCAAATCCAAAGGACGTTTCTGAAAAAGTAAATAAAGTTTCAGAAATGCTGATTCAACAAATTGATGCATTATCTAACATCGCAACTGAGTTTTCTAGTTTCGCAAAATTCCCACAAATAAAGTTAGAACGCATTGATTTAATTGAAGTATTAGAGAATGAAATAAATTTATTTAAAGAAAGTTCAAAATCCATCATAGAAAGTGATATAGATTTTGGTCTTTTTGTGATGATTGACAAAGAGCAGTGTATAAGAGTTTTTACCAATTTAATTAAGAATGCTGAACAATCTATTCCTGAAGACAGAGTTGGCAAGATTAAAATATCAGCAAAGAGGATATCTCCGTCGATAGAAATTAAAATTAGTGATAATGGTTCTGGGATTCCTCCAGAATTTTATTCAAAAATATTTACACCAAACTTCACCACAAAAAACTCAGGAACAGGTTTAGGGTTAGCGATGGTTAAAAATAGCGTCACAGCCTTTAAAGGCTCAATAGAATTTACAAGTAAAGTAGATATAGGAACTACTTTTACAATTCTTTTACCTTCTGCAGAATGAATTTATCAATAGCTTATTGTTACCTTATAAGGATCATTCATTTTTCCTAACGCCTATTTGCTCTAAAAAAATGGTATTTTTGTTTTTTAATTTTTTTGTTAAATATGTTTACTGTTGGAAAAATTGTGTTTACTGGATTCTTTATTTTAGTATTCATTGCAGCCATGTTTTGGTCTTATCAAAAAGATAAGAAAGTCAATCTTCTTTATTTTAAAGGAGCTTCGAAAATATTATTGGTTATCATTTTGGTATTGACTTTGCTTGTTGTTTTTGTTAAAAATCGTCACAGATTATAATTGAGCTTTTTCGTTATGATAAAGATTATACTTTGTCAAAAAAGATTACACCGTTCATTGCTTATAAAAAAACATAATGCTTCTTGATGATTCAAGCATAAAGCTAAAACATGAAATAGAAATGTTTAAAAAACACAAATGAAGATAAACTTGCTATTCCATATGAATGATAAAATTCGATAAAATTTCCAAATGAAACATAGCAACCAACTCATTCATGAAAGCAGTCCGTATTTATTACAACATGCGCACAATCCAGTAAATTGGTATGCTTGGAATGAAGAAACCTTAAACCTTGCGAAACAAGAAAATAAAATTATTTTAATTAGTATTGGTTATAGTGCTTGCCATTGGTGTCATGTGATGGAACATGAAAGTTTTGAAAATGAAGAAGTGGCTGCCGTTATGAACAACCATTTTATAAATGTAAAAGTAGATCGAGAAGAACGCCCTGATGTTGATATGATTTATATGGGCGCAGTTCAATTAATGACTGGGAAAGGCGGTTGGCCACTAAACTGTTTTACATTACCTGATGGCAGACCTATTTACGGAGGAACATATTTTCCTAAAACCCAATGGTTAAATGTTTTGACAAATATTGCTGACTTGTATAAAACAAATCCAGAAAAAGTAATTGAGTATGCCGAAAATTTAACGGAAGGATTATTGAAATTAGAAAATCCTAAAGCGCATGTAGAAAGAATATTTGAAATAGATTCTTTGAGAAAAGCAGTTAGTAAATGGAAAAAAATAGTTGATGAAGAAAATGGTGGACTAAACAGAGCGCCAAAATTTCCTTTACCGAATAATTATTTATTTTTATTAAAATACAATTATTTTGAACCAAATTCATTTATCACAAGGCACATTGAAACAACTTTAACCAAAATGGCTTACGGTGGAATTTATGACCAACTTGCCGGAGGTTTTGCCAGATATAGCACAGACATGATTTGGAAAGTTCCACATTTTGAAAAAATGCTTTATGATAATGCGCAATTGATTAGTTTATACACACAAGCTTACAAACAAAATCCCAATAAACTTTATAAAGATGTGGTTTATGAAACAATTGCTTTTATAAAACAAGAATTATGCAATGCAGAATTTGGTTTTTTTTCTGCACTAAATGCTGATAGTGAAGGAATAGAAGGCAAATATTACGTTTGGCAAAAAGAAGAATTAGTTACTTTGTTAAATAATGATTTTGACTTATTTGCTGATTATTACAATGTAAATGAATTAGGTTATTGGGAAGATAACAATTACATATTAATGCGAAACTTGGATGATGCTTTAATTGCAAGTAAATACAGCATTAAAGTTTTAGAATTGAAACAAATAATCACACAGTGTAAATCAATCCTATTAAATCAAAGAAGCAAAAGAATTAAACCAAGTTTGGATGATAAAATTTTAGCAGCTTGGAATGGTTTAACCTGCAAAGCTTTAGCAGAAGCTTATTTGGTGTTTGAAGATGAAATTTTCAAAGAACTTGCTTTAAATAATGCCAATTATTTATTCAATAATTTTTGCTTAGCCGATGGTCAATTATTGCGAATCAAAAACAAGCATCATACCATCAGTGGCTTTTTAGAAGATTATGCTTTTGTAGCTGATGCATTTATTGCTTGCTATTTAATAACAGCTGATTTTAAATGGTTACAAAAAGCAAAAGAATTATCTAACTATGCTGTAACAAATTTTTACGACAAAAATGCCAACACATTTTATTTCACAGATATAACCAAAGAAAAATTAGTTGTAAGAAAAGCTGAATGGAGTGATAATGTGATACCAGCTTCAAGTTCACAAATGGCTATTAACCTCCATACTTTGTCTATTTATTTTGATGATAATTCTTATAAAATAATAGCCGATAATTTGTTGAGTTCGTTAATTGATGATATTGAACATTATGCCTCTGGATACAGTAACTGGGCCATCTTATTGCTTCAAAAAGTTAAAACTCAAATTGAAGTTGTAATTGTTGGTAAACATGTTAATGAAAAAATGTTAAACCTCTATAAAAAATCTCCTCCAAATGTGATATTTACTTTGAGTGATAAAGCATCAGATTTAGCAATCTTTAAAAACAAATATGAAGCTGGTAAAACGAACATATTTATTTGCAAAAATAACAGTTGCTTATTGCCTACGGAAAATATAAACGAAGCACTGACGATCATTGAAGCAAATGATATATAATTACTTATTAAAAAAAAGAAATTTTCTTTTAATTTTCTTTTTTTACAGCCAATACATTCAAGGTCAAACATTATTGCCAACTGCAGAGAATGCCTTTGAAATTCAGCTTCCATTCAATAAAAAATACATCAGCGATCATAAAATAAAATCAATTATTTTTGATATCATAGATAAAAAAGACCTTCAGGTTGCTGAAGATAAAGGATTGCTTAATTATTATGAATTTAATAAAATGGGTCAATTAACTCGTTTTTATTACACCGTTATTAGCAAAATAATTCAAAAAGAATTTTATCAACCTTCAACTTACAGTAAGCGTCATAAAATAAATAATGCTTATACCTACACCAAAAACGATTATATTTTTGACACAGTTTCTTCAGTTTATTTTTATAATGAAAAAAATAATTTGATTTTAAAACGTAATAACGACGGTATATTTTATGAAAGTTATTATTATGATTATGATAGCCAATTGAAAATCAATAAAGAAAGACGCTGTAAAGAAACCAATGTATCCCCTTTAAAAAATGAGTTTAAACTTGGATCTCAATTAATCATAAGCCAAGAAAGTTTTTCATATACAGCTACGGGTAAAAATCAAGTAAAAAAAATATGTTTTAATGACGAAAACAGACCTTATAAAGAAATGATTTTTAATTTTAATGAAGCTAATCAAATTTTAAGTATTGATGAGCACTACGTTGTTGCATGGATTACCCAAAAATATACTTTTGAATATAATGGCACCCATCAATTAATAAAAGCCATTTATACTAGCAATAGCAATGGATTACAAACAACCGTTAAAACATTTGAATATGATTCGAATAATTGTTTGCTGACGGAAAAGCATTATAAAAATGATGTTTTGTTAAAGGAAATAAGTTATATCACTGATGCAGATAAAAAAATCACTTCATATCTTATCAGAGATCCAAAGGAAAAAAACATTCGCATCATTAAGTTATATTACAATTATTATTAGTTAAATCATGATATCTTGTATTTAATTAACTTTTCTTTCCAAAAATCAAAAATTCTATTTTTAAAATTACAAATGTTTATCTTTTTAGTGTGGATGCAAGAAATAATCATTTCATTAGTTTCTAATTAATACTTTTTTATCATAATTATCTCTAATATCTCTTTAAGGTTCTTAAATTTGCACCTATGTTAAAAAATATAAATGAGCAGCTGGTAAAATTTAGCGAAGTAGATTCATTACACGTCGTTTGGCATGGGAATTACGTTCGATATTTTGAAGATGGCAGAGAAGCCTTTGGAAAAGAATTTGGTTTTGGTTATTTAGACATTTATAAACACGGTTTTGCAGTTCCAATGGTGGATTTGGAAATCAAATATAAACGTATTTTAGAGTATGGCGATTCAGCAATTATTGAAACCCGTTTTATTGATTCGCCAGCAGCTAAGGTAATTTTCGAGTACACCATTACGAGTAAAAATCACGGATATGTTGTTTGCACTGGCAGAAGTGTTCAAGTTTTTTTAGATCCTAGAACAAGAGAGTTACTAATAACGAATCCTCAATTTTTTGATGAATGGAAGGAAAAAACAAAGGTCTATTCGTAATTTCTTATGTTAACTTTCAATCAATAATTATGCAGATCTTACTTTTTTAAAATGTATAAAAAATTAATCATACTAGCAATACCGTTTATTGGATTTTCACAAAATTATAAACCAGTGAAGGATACGCTCAATTTAAAATTAAAAATTGAAAGTATGAGCACGACAATTACGAGCATTGATGCAGATTTTATTCAAGAGAAAAATTTAGAAATTTTGTCTGAAAAAATTACCAGCAAAGGACACTTGATGTTTAAGAAAGAAAATTTATTGCGTTGGGAATACTTTACACCTACCAAATATTTAATTGTAATTAATAAGCAAAAAGTTTTTATTAAAGACGATAAAAAAACTTCAAAGTATGATATGAATAGCAATAAAGTATTTAAAGAAATAAATGATATGATGCTTTCTTGTGTGCAAGGAACAATTTTTAAATCCAATAAATTTAAAACTGCATATTTTGAAAATGAAAAAAATTACAAATTAGAATTATCACCAACAGTAAAAAATTTGAAAGACAACTTTAAAAAAATTAATTTGTTTTTTGATAAAAATTTATCGTCAGTTATTAAAATAGAGATTGTAGAATCGAGAGAAGATTATACCCATATAGAATTTTTAAACAAAAAGTTAAATGCACCAATTCTTGAAAAAAATTTTAATATTAATTAGTGCATTGTTTGTTTCAAACTGTTCTATTTATAAATACAATCATGGTGTTGAACAGATAAAAAATAGCACAGAATCTACTTTCCCTTCAATCATCAAGTCAAATTATACTTTAAAATATCAGGCTACCATTGATGTTTTTAAGAATCATTTATCGGGCTTGTTATTTATTAAGCAAACCGACTCCATTACTAAGCATATTTTATTTATTACACAATTGGGAATGAAAATGTTTGATTTTGAAATTAAAACTAATGATTTAAATGTTGTGTACTTGTTTGAATCTTTAAATAACAAGTTATTCCTTGAATCACTAAAAAAAAATCTTAGTAATATTTTTTTATTAGGAATTGAAAAACTAGAACCCATCAAATATCTTCAGAATCAAACTAAAACAATATTTTATAGAATTGACGGTGATAATAACAAGAAGTTTTACACATTAGACTCTTCTTTTTTCCTAACAAAGCAAGAAACCTTTCACAAACAAAAATTAGAGTCAAAAATTAATTACTCATACAATAGAACCACTAATTCATATTCCCATATTAAATGTAAACAATATGGATTAATTAAAATTTACTTTGAATTTGACGAATTATAAAAATGATGAATAGCTTCTTACTAAACGATTTTTATTCAATAACTTCATCTCAACTGATAGAAGATAATAAAATAGGTTTTAATATTTTATTAAATAAAACACACGATATTTTCAAAGGACATTTTGAAAATGCAACTGTAGTTCCAGGCGTTTGTCAAACACAAATAGTGAAGGAGCTTTTGCAAATACATTTACAAAAAGATTTAATGCTTTATAAAGGTAATAATTTCAAATTTTTGTCAATGATAAACCCTCAAAAAGTAGAGAATCTCTCAGTAGAAATTATTTTCAAGAATGACAACAATAACATTAGATTCGAAGCTAAATTGTTTTTTGAAACCACTATATTTACAAAATTTAACGGTAGTTTTATTGACATCAAATAATATGCGATAAAAATTTGACAGCATAAAAACGAATGAAAATCATATTACAACTATATATAATAACTAATAAAATTAATGACTGATGCAAACAAAAGAAATATTTAAAAAACAAAGTGATCAAATTATTTTTAAAATTGTACTTGCAGTAACTTTTTTAGTTTGTCTTGTTGTTGTAATTTTAAATCAAAAGATAATTCCAGCACCAACAGTATTTCCAGAGTTTATCTATTCTTTACCAAAAGTAAATGCTTTTATAAACGGAAGTTGCAGTTTATTATTATTAATTTCTTTGTGGGCAATCAAAAAGCGTAATTTCGAATTGCATAAAAAATTAAATCTGACTGCTTTTTTCTTATCATCATTGTTTTTAATCTCATATATCACAGCGCATTACTTTATACCAGATACCAAATTTGGGGATTTAAATCATAATCATATTTTGGAAGCTGATGAATTACTTGCTGTTTCTGGCACAAGAGGAATTTATTTAGCGATTTTGCTAAGCCATATATTTTTAGCAGTGATAGTTTTACCATTAATTTTACTATCATTTTATTTCGCTTTAAAAGATGATAGGATTAAACATAAAAAAATTACACGCTTTAGCTATCCAATTTGGTTATATGTAACTGTCACCGGAGTAGTAGTTTACAGCTTAATATCCCCTTATTATAGCTATTAACCGAACAAATTAATGAATTTGATTTATATATTTAACTTGAATTATGGCTTTAAAACAAACTCAAAAATTTAACATATTACAAAAACTTTCGCCACAACAAATTCTTTTAATGAAATTGTTGGAATTGTCTACAGTTGCATTAGAACAAAGAATAAAAGACGAATTAGATCAAAATCCAGCTTTGGAAGTGGACAATTTAAATGATGAAGAAGTTATAGAAAGCGACTCTGATGAGGCGGATAGTGTTGAGGATGAATTTGAAATGGAGGATTATATGGGCGATGACGAGATTGATTCATATAAATACGAGATCTCGAATAGCAGTTCGAATGATGAGGTTTTTCAAGCTGTGGCAGTTCAAGGGTCTGATTTTCAATCACAAATTGAAGAACAATTGAGATTAAGAGATATTACAGAAGAACAATTAGCAATAGGATTATATTTAATTGGCTCTATTGATGATGATGGATACATTCGAAGGGGTTTGGATTTAATTGTGGATGATTTGGCATTTTCAAAAAATATTCAAGTCAGCTTAAAAGAATTAGAAGACGTTTTAAAAATCATTCAAGGATTTGAACCGCCTGGAGTTGGAGCGAGAAGCTTGCAAGAGTGCTTGGCCATTCAGTTGGAACGAAAACCGCTTAAAACAAAAGAAACATTCTTTGCAATACAGATTGTTAAAAAGATGATGGATGAATTTTCGAAAAAAAATTATAATAAAATAAAACGTAAATTAAAGATTGAAGATGATGAAGAATTAAAAGAGATAATAGCCGAAATTACCGAATTAAATCCTCGACCTGGAAATTCAGGAATTGATAGCAGTATTAATACAAGTGAAATAGTCCCTGATTTTAATATTTCTGTAAATGATGGTGTGCCAGAACTTAGCATTAATCAAAGAAATTTACCAGAGTTAAAAGTAAGCGCAGATTATATTGAAATGCTTAAAAATTATTCACGCCTTAAAAGAAAAATGGCTAAAGAGGCTACAAGTTTTGTAAAAGCAAAAATACAGACAGCTCAATGGTTTATTGATGCTCTTCAACAAAGACATAAGACCATGTTATTAACAATGCATACAATCATGATGTATCAATATGATTATTTTTCTACTGGAGATGAGTCAAAATTAAAACCAATGATATTGAAAGACATTTCAAATATTATAGATTTAGAAATGTCTACTATTTCAAGAGTGACTAACAGTAAATACGTTCAAACTCCATTTGGAACTTTTTTATTAAAGTCATTTTTTTCATCATCGATGAATAATGAAGACGGTCAAGAAATAAGTTCAAGAAAAATTAAAAAAATTCTTGAAGAATCTATCGCAAGAGAAAATAAAAAAAAACCATTAAGTGATACTGCTTTGCGTGATGTATTGATGGAAAAAAATTTACATATAGCACGTAGAACTGTTTCAAAATATCGCGAACAACTTGATATTCCTGAAGCTCGCTTGCGTAAAGAAATTTAATTTTTTAAAAACTCATGCCTATTGATACTCCTGCCCAAAATTGAAAGTAATTTGATTGAAAACTTACGTCATCTTTTCTCATAATTACAGGTGTTAATGCAGCTCTTAAAAACAAACCGTCATCTTGTTTTTGAAAACGATAACCACAACGCCAAACACTAAAAAAAATATTTTCCCAAGCATACAAATTAGGTTCGTTTTCTTTTTCATTAAATCTTCTTTGTATAGTGGCCCCTAATCCTAATTCCAAATGGTGTGGATTTTTAAATAAAATAAAATTATTTTCTAATAATATAATTGGTTCCATGTAAATGTTATTCATATGGAGGGCAAAACCAATTCGTGAACTTATTTTTATGTCTTTTCGGTAATAATATATACGATCGGCATTTAAAGAAAATAACCCAGCATTTCCACCAAACTCAATGAAAGCTGAAAATTTGGAAGGTTTTAAATTATAATCTCTTGGCGGTTTAACAACATAATCTGTTTGTGCCAAATAAATGAAGCAGTTCAGCAACAAAAAAAATAAAATTAAACTGCGAAGCATGACAATCAGTTTTAATAATTATATTTATTTTTCCAACGTTGTTTCAAAAATTCTTTAAGCTCTTTTTCTCTAGAATTTTCCGTTGGATTAAAAAAGGTGGTACCTGAAATTTCATTAGGTAAAAACTCTTGATCTATAAAGTTTAAATCAAAGTCATGAGAATATTTATAGTCATCACCATATCCCAATTCCTTCATTAGTTTTGTTGGCGCGTTTCTTAATGATAAAGGCACTGGAAGATCTCCAAATTTTTTAACCAATTGCTGAGCATGATTGATGGCTACATAACTACTATTACTTTTTGGCGAACAAGCCAAGTAAATCGTTGTTTGTGATAAAATAATCCTACTTTCAGGATAACCAATAACATTAACGGCTTGAAAGCAATTATTTGCCATCACCAGTGCAGTTGGATTTGCATTTCCTATATCTTCAGAAGCTAAAATTAATAAACGCCTTGCTATAAATGATGGATCTTCTCCACCTTCTATCATGCGCGCTAACCAATACACGCCTGCGTTTGGATCAGAACCTCTTATTGATTTGATAAAAGCAGAAATGATGTCGTAATGCTGTTCCCCACTTTTATCATAAAGCGCTAAATTTTGTTGGATATACTTTTTTACCAAATCATCTGTTATAATGATTTCCTTTTCATCAATACAATTAGAAACAATTTCAAGCGCATTTAATAATTTTCGGCCATCTCCGCCAGATATTCTGATTAGTGCTTCTGTTTCTTGTAAGATGATATTTTTGGTTTTTAGGATGGCATCATTTGCAATGGCATTGTTTAATAATAAAATTAAATCATCTTTTGTTAAATGTTTTAAAACATAAATCTGACAGCGTGATAATAAAGCAGGTATGACTTCAAAGCTAGGATTTTCAGTTGTTGCGCCTATTAAACTAACGATTCCTTTCTCAACGGCATTTAATAATGAATCTTGTTGAGATTTACTAAAACGATGAATTTCATCAATAAACAAAACAGGTTTTTCTTTTTTAAACAAACCGCCATCATCTTGAGCTTTTTCAATAACTTCTCTAACGTCTTTAACACCAGAATTGATGGCGCTTAAAGAATAAAAAGGTCGTTTGAGGACATGAGAAATTATTTGAGCCAAGGTTGTTTTCCCAACGCCTGGTGGTCCCCAAAGTAAAATAGAAGGCAATAAATTTTGCTCAATCGCTTTTCGCAAAGCCGAATTTGGGCCAATGATATGCTGTTGACCAATGTAATTATTTAAATTTGTGGGCCTTACACGCTCAGCCAGTGGTTGCATACGATAATTTAATTTTTAATAATTTTAATTACATGAAATACTGTTGTTGTGTATGTTATTGTTATGGCAATAAAAAAAAATAAATTACACGTATGAAATTAATTCATTTTATTTAGATAAAAATAAATTTATTATATTTACTTTTATATAAATAAATAAAAAATGAATACTATTAAGAAAATAATTATTTCTACCTCAGCTGTTTTAATTGGCTTTTTGTTTTTAAACAATAACCGAAAAGGTGATCCAAAGGATTCCTTAGATAAAAGGATATTTACTGTTACTGTTTCCGAAGTTAAAGAAGGATCTCCTCCAAAGAAAGGCGTTGAGGATGAAATTGAATTTAAAGCTGGAAAAGCATTTAGCAATTTTTTGTATGAAAAGCATGAGTTTAAATGGACTAAGTATGAAATAAAAAAAGATTCTACTTTTGTTGATGAAGAACAAAATGAAGTAAAATGGGTTGAGGCAGAAATTAAAGCAACTGACGATAGCGACCAAACATTAATTGTAACTTTAAAAGTAGAAAATTATGAGATTAATGGGGAGATTAAAATTACAAAGAAAGATAAGCTAAAAAAGAAATACGAATTTTCTGGAAAAGAAAAGGCCAAGAAAAAATAATTGATTAAGAAATATCTATGTTTGTCTTTAGCAACAACACAAATGATTAAACTGGGTATTTCATATGACCTAAAAATAAATAATTTAGACATGTGAATTTTTTTTATTTTTTCCGAATAAAATTTCTGTGAAAAAAACAAAATGAAAATTTTAGTTCACTTTAATTGATTGTTTGTAAAATCATTTAAATCATTTGTTGCATGAAAATCTAAATAAAGGTTGTGAGAAACTCTATCGTCAATCTTCGACAAGACAAATAAAAAAGATAGAATGAAAAATATTCAAAAAAAAATATTTATTATTTTATTACTTTGCACAATTTCTAGCAGTATATTATTCTCTCAAAACTTAGTCCCTAACCATTCATTTGAAAATCTTATAAGTTGCCCAATAGGTCACTATATGTCAGGAACGGATCCATGGATAATTCAAAATTGGAATGTACCACCTGGAAGTATTACTACACCCGATTTATTTTCAACATGTCACAATACTTTTGTTCCAACCCCTCCACATTTATTTGTTGGAGTGCCAAATAACTTTGCTGGAATTTGTTATCCAAAAACTGGAGAAAATTATATTGGAATTTTGTTGAAATATGGGCTATTTCGAGAATATGTGCAAACTGGATTGGTAACCCCATTAATTGCAGGTCAAAAATATCTATGTGGTTTTTATGTTCAAAAATCTGATTCTTGTCTTTATTCTGTCGGAAGTGTCGGAATGCATATTTCAAATATTCAAGAATATCAAAGCGGTAGTTTCGCAATGACTAGTTTATTCCCTCAAATTAAAAACATCAGCGGCACAATATCTGACTTTTCAGACTGGACAAAAGTAGAAGGAATCTATACTGCCACTGGAGGAGAACAATATATTACAATTGGAAATTTCAATAGTAATGCTACCTCTCAACTAGATTCGTTATCATCAGGGATTGGTTTAATTTGGCCAGCACCATATGCGGCGTATTATTATATAGATGACGCTTACATTATACCTTATAGTGAAAACATAATAAGTAACGGTGAAAGTAATGTATGTAAAGGGGAAAATTTAATTTTGAGTGCTAAAGGTTCTGCGGTTTATAATTGGTATATAAATGGCAATTTATACTCACATGATTCAATAATTAATATAGCTGCTGAATCCGATTTAAATATTGTAGTAACAGGTTATTATGACACTTTGAAATTTAATGTTCAATCAATAGATTGTCCAATAGATTGTTCAACAATACCAATTTTTCCAAATGTATTTACTCCAAACAACGACAAAGTGAATGACTTTTTTTATTCTACAAACTTAAACACATCGTGTTATAAAATATCTATTTTCAATAGATGGGGACAAAAATTATTTCAATCTGACTCAATGTATTTACCTTGGGACGGAAAAAATCAAGATGGACAAGAATGTCCTGATGGCGTTTATTATTATATAGCATCTGTTGAAGACAAAAATGGCAAGCTTAATACTTATACAGGACATTTAAGTTTGTTTAAATAATTTTGTAAGTTGATTATAAAAAACTGGTTATAACAGCTAAGGCTTCCTTCTTTAGCGCAAGCATTAGCGAAGCGATGCTTGTGCTTTATTAAACCTCAACTGAAAGGGGGTGACAAATTCTCCCCACCCTTTTAAAATCTCATCGTCACTCTTACCAGTAGTAATTGGTTTTGTGAGCAAAGCAGAAGTTTATTCTTTTCAGCATTACAAGAGATGATGAAGGAGAAAAAATACTAGAAATAATATTTATAGAATGAAGAAACACAAGCACCGCTGCGCTAATGCTTGCGCTAGAGGGGGATAAATTGATATGTTTTCATGATGATATTTTAAGTTTAAATTTATAAAATTACTCCTTAATCACTTTGGCTCTGATAAACTCATTGCTTTGATTAATTTCAAAGAAATAAATTCCAGAATCATAATTGCTAATGTCTATCACATTGCTTTTACCTTCTAGGTTATTTTTTTCATGTACCAATCTTCCTGTCATGTCAAAAATAGAAACAGAGGCATTCTTTAATGAAGCAGCTGTAGAAATGGTGATTTGATTTTTGGCAGGGTTAGGATATATAAAAAGTTTACTTTCTATATATTCCATAGTTGACACTGATGTGATTTTTT
>JBKDJY010000063.1:0-13717 GCA_046345275.1 Bacteroidota bacterium | reverse complement strand
GCTTGGTATAACGGAGGACAGATATCTTTATTGAGTAGATTTAATTCAGTGAATTTTTCTTTGGGTTTTAGGATTGGAACAAAAACGCCAAAGGTTTACCGAAAATTTCAATCTACTAACTTCTACCAGAAGCTTTAAAATTTAAGGTGTTTCACTGATATTCCAACTTTTTGTAATTCCTTTAAAGAGTCTATACCAATTTTTAAATGATCGTTTACAAATTCAACACTTACTTTTCTATCGCTTTCTTCCGTTTTAACACCTTCTGGTATCATTGGTTGATCTGATACAAGCAGCAGTGCACCAACTGGAATTTCGTTATGAAAACCTACACTAAAAATTGTGGCTGTTTCCATATCTATCGCCATTGCTCTGATTACTCTCAAATATTCTTTGAATTTTTCATCATGCTCCCAAACTCTCCTGTTAGTTGTATAAACTGTGCCTGTCCAATAGTCTCTCCCTCTTAATCTAATGGTATATGATATGGCTTTTTGCAAATTAAAAGAAGGTAAAGCTGGCACTTCATGTGGTAAATAATCATCAGAGGTTCCTTCGCCTCTAATGGCCGCAATCGGTAAAATTAAATCACCAATTTGATTTTTTCTTTTTAAGCCGCCACATTTTCCTAAAAATAAAACAGCTTTAGGGGATATGGCAGTAAGCAAATCCATAATCGTTGCAGCCATCGCACTGCCCATGCTAAAATTTATAATTGTAATTCCTTCATGAGTAGCTGATTGCATAGGTCTATTTAAACCATCAATTTCAACTTGATTCCATTCAGAAAATAATTTTACATATCCTGCAAAATTTGTAAGTAAAATGTATGAACCAAAATCTTCAATTTTTTTTCCTGTATAACGCGGAAGCCAATTATTTACTATTTCTTCTTTTGTTTTCATTCAATGGATGTTATTGAAACAAAGTTATAAAGTATTTTATCTTATTGAAAGAGAAAATTATTTTACTGTATCTTTATTGCGATAATCTTATATTGAAGAAACAGCTATGTTTCTATCAATCAAAAAAAGTAAATGACTAAACTGGGTATTTCATGTGACCTTACAAAATAGATTATTTAGAGATATGAACTTACCACTATTAAATTTCCCTGAAACTCAATTTCGTTTTAAAAAAAACGAAGCAGGAAAATTACAAATATTTGATGGGATTCGTAAGAGATTCATTGATTTAACGCCCGAAGAGTGGGTACGGCAAAACCTTGTTAATTTTTTAATTCGTCAAAAGGGAGTTCCCGCTTCCTTGATTTCTATTGAAAAACAATTGATTTTAAATCACACAAAAAGAAGAACTGATTTAGTTGTTTATGATTCGTTCTTAAAACCCGTTTTAATCGTGGAATGTAAATCACCTTCGATTTCATTGACACAAGAAACGTTGAACCAAGCCATTGGTTATAACTTAGTTTTAAAGGTTCCATTTGTGTTATTAAGCAATGGGTTGTCGCATTTTTGTATCAATTATTCAAAGGATCAACCCGTTATCTTATCTGAAATTCCTCATTTTAATCACATCATAAACAAAAACCAACACACTATTGATTTTTGAAATGTTTAATATTTTGGATTATTTTGTTAAGATGCTTTATCAAAAAGAATTCAACTTTTTTACCCATCACTGAAAATTTCACAAAATTATTTCTAGAAAAAATTGAAGATTGGTTGGTAAGATTTTATCAACTACTTTGAATTTTAATTAACTCAAAGTGCCCTTTCCATCTTTCTTAAAGTCTTCTAATTGATACTTAACATTTTCAACTAAGCTGCCTGCTTCTGCTTTTGCATTTTCAACCTTGTCTGTCAAGCCTTCTTGCAACTGATTAAATTTTTCTTTTAATTCATCAAGTGTATCAGAACCTTTTTTAGAAATTTTCTTTCTTGTTTCTGAACCTTTGTCGGGTGCAAATAATATACCCAATAGTGCTCCAGCTGCTATGCCCGCTAATACACTCACTAATACTTTTCCTGTGCTCATAATTTTTGTTTTTTTAAATGTTTAAATTGGTTTTTTTCCTTGAATAACTCTGAGGATAATTGCAATTAAAGCAATTACCAAAAGGATATGAATAATCCCTCCAGTTCCATATCCTATAAATCCAACGGCCCATACAATGACCAATATTACTGCGATGATATAAAGTAAATTTCCCATGTTTTTTTTGTTTAAAAGTATAATTAAGTATTAAGTGTAATTAGTTAGGTATTAAGTGTAATTCGTTTTTATTATTTCCGTCCATGTAGTAATACCAAAAAGATTTTTCTTCTAATCTTAAGATAACTAAAGTTCTTGACGACTGACTATCGTTTCCATTCAATTTAATTTCAGAATCCTTGTTTTGAAACGTCCAAGTTCCTGAACCATTTAAAAGACCCCACGAGTAATTGAATGATCCTTTTTTAGTAAACACTTCTGTATAGCTTGACACCAAAGAAGTAAAGTCAGTGCCATTAATCTTATAATTTTCTACTTTCCATGTGTTTGAAACTCTTTCTTTTCTGCTTCTTAAACTAAACGTTGGACCATCTTCGTATTTTTTACAACCTTGAACCACTGGGATTACTACTGCAAAAAGAACTGCTAATACAATTGATATTTTTGATTTCATTTTTTTATTTGTTTAAAATTGAAATTCATTCTAATGAATTCATTGGAAATTTTTTTCAACGATACAAAGGTGAGTCAGTATAAGAAGAAAAGTGTTACACAACTTTAAAGAAAAGTTACATCATTCACACCTTGATTCACTCAAAATTTAATGACAGAAAAAAATTAGGATTGTATTAGTTACAAAAGTTAGGCTTTACAATTCTTTTCTGTATTTATAGAAAATGTTTAACCATATTAATCTTGACCATCTAAGGGTGAGTGGTGATACCAAGACAATAAAAGAAATGATAAATACAACAAAGGTAAAAGTGTCCCATACAAAAAATTTACTTTGTATAAAATACCATAGCAAAAACCATCCAGAAGATATGCCATAAGACACATACATGGCTCCATAAAAAAAACTGGGTTCATTTTCAAATAACAGTTTACAATGCTGGCATGTTTTATTCATTTTAAAAATCATTGATAAGTTATATGGGTTTTTTGAAATGAATACGTCTCCTTTATGGCATCTTGAACATTTATTAAAAAACATCGAGTATAAAATATTCAATAAAAGCATATAGAATGATTAATTAGATTTGTTTATCCCAGTAAAAATGAACGTTATAAATGTATGAAAAAAAATACCATTGCAATTTTAATTGATGGTATTAACCAATAATGTCATATAAACCCCAAAAAATAAATAATAAACCAATCACACTAGAACCATACATCACGATTGTAAATGATTGATTAGAATGAAAATTGAATACCGTAATAAAAAAACCTACTACCAAAAAAACAGCTCCAAAAGCTATTTTAGTAAGTCCCTGTTTCCTTTTAACAGCATCACGATTTTTTTTTAGATGCTTTATAATATCAGATACTAAAAAAACATCGTTTGTTTTATTGAACAATTGTTTTTCAATTTCATCATAGCTTAGGTGTTTATCTTCTAAACTTTTTGCAAAATCAAATAATTTTTCAAAACTATCTTCTGTTAAGTTCATTTACCAAAATTTTTTATTATTAAATGAAATAGCCAGTATAGTCATTTGTTTTGATGATTGAGGCAAACATGGTTTTTTCATATTTTTTAACAAATACAAGTTACAATAAATAGTAATTGATAAAAAATATTAGTTTACAAAAATGACAAAAATCATATGATTTAATTAGGCCGTGGTGCTAAAAACATTTTCTACTGGAATATTTTTCCAATAGCGTTGGTCGTAAGCCAAACAGATGTTGCGCAAAAATAACTTTCCTTTTTCTGTTATAAGCAATTTTCCTTTTGTTAATGTTATTAAACCATCATTTATAAATTCAACAAATCTTTCTTCGTGTAATTCAAAATATGGGTCAATTGAAGTTTGGTGCTTACACATTAAATTTAAAATATGTTGTCGAATATTTTCATCGTCTTTACTTAACGAATGACCCTTAAAAATTGGAAAAGCCCCTTCATGAACTACCTTCATGTACTCCTCAACAGATTTAATGTTTTGAGCAAATCCATCCCAAGTATCACTGATAGATGAACAGCCTAAACCAATTAATAGTTTAGTTTTATTGGTTGTATAACCCATAAAATTACGATGAAGACTGTTTTCTTCAAATGCTTTAAACAAAGCATCATTTGATAAGGCAAAATGATCCATACCAATGTCAGAATAATTTGCTGCTAAAAATAATTCTTTCCCTACTTCATACAAGCTACGTTTATAAGCGTCAGTTGGTAAATCCTTTTCTGAATATTTTCTTTGTCCTGGTTTTAACCAAGGTACATGCGCATAGCTATAAAATGCAATGCGTTCGGGTTTTAATGAAATAATTTTTGAAATGGTATCTTTAACGGAAAGAATTGTTTGATAGGGTAACCCATATACCAAATCAAAATTTATAGACTTATATCCGATTTCGCTCGCAGCATTAACAACTTGAGTGACATCATCAATGCTTTGGTAGCGATTAATGGTGTCTTGCACTTTTTCATCAAAATCTTGAATTCCAAAACTCACTCGCCTAAATCCAATTTTATATAAGACATTTAAATGTTCTTTGGTTGTATTACCTGGATGTCCTTCAAAACTAAAATCGTAATCGTTTGCTATGTCTACAGATTTTAAAATGGAAGACATTAAGTAAGATAAATTTTCAGGAGAAAAAAAAGTAGGAGTGCCTCCACCTAAATGAATTTCTTTAATTAAAGGCTTACTATTAAATTGATTTAAATAAAGTTCCCACTCTTTTAAAACAGCCTCTATGTATGGCAATTCAACTTTATGATTAACTGTAATTCTTGTGTTACAAGCGCAATAAGTACATAAGCTTTCGCAATAGGGTAAATGAATGTATAAACTTATTCCTTCATGATTATGTTTTATAAATGAATTTTTTATGTGATCAATCCATTTTTCTTCATTCATGTCATTATCCCAAAAAGGCACAGTTGGATAACTGGTGTAACGAGGTGCTTGAATATTATATTTATCAACTAAATTTTCCATTAAATATTGATGCTGTTTTTTTCGGATAATTCTTCTTCCAATTCTAAGAATTTTGGAAAAAGAATATTATTCTCAATATGAAGATGTAGATGAAAATCAAAAGAAAAATCTTTCAGTGCCATCATCAGTTGTTCGTATTCTTTTGAAACACTATTTTGAATTGAAAAATTATCTGTAATTTTTTTAATATCAGATAACAGTCGAATGGCTTGAATATGTTCAGACCCTAGTAATTCTAAAGTCTTTTCTATTTTAGTATTTAAATTTAATTCATGAATCGATTTTTTGTCATGACGCAATTCATATAATTTTCGCATGTGTGGAAAAATTATTTTGTCTTCGTTATCACAATGTTTTAGGAGTTTACTTTTTAAATCATTAAACTTTAATTCAACTTCTTTTAAAATTAATTGAGTTAATTGATTTTTATGACCTACATTAATTAAATATTTTATTTTTTCATAAATGCTATTTAAAATTTCAGATTCATTTGCATGATGTTGTCCATTTATAAAATCAATTAAACGATCTACACTCATGTCCTCTAAAGTTAACATGGTGTTGGTTTTTGATAATTTTTGAAGTTGATTTAGTTCAGCATCTATTTCAGAAAAGATAAGTCCTTTTTCTTCGCAAGCGTCTTTAAATTTTTGAGAACCATTTTGGTAGTAATTGAAGTTGTATTTTTCAAACAGTTCAATAGATGCGGGAATGTGTATGGCTAATTCTGCTAATGTCATAATCCTTATTTTGAAAGTTGTTTTTGTTCGTTTTTTAATTCTGATAAAAAATTGTCAATGATGCCTTGTTTAACGTGTGGCATCACTACAATTTTATACCACTCTGGATCTTCGTGATTGTCTGGTACTAAATGATATTTCATGGATAATTCATGACTAATGTAATTGGCGCGAATGGTCACGATATTTAAATTGGGGTGCCTGAAATATTTTACGTTCCATTCGTCTAATTTTTCACAAATAGAAGTGGTTTTATCCACTAATTGGTGCATTTTAACGGTCCATCCAACGGAGCCATGAATACGTAAAATCATCCATACACAAACAGCGTTAGCGCCTGAACGACTTCCGCATAAGGTATAGTCTTTTCCTTTTACGTAGCCAGCTTCATTGGTACAAACATATTTCATGTATTCTTTTCTTATTAGAAAGATGCCGGTTCCATAAGGAGCTTGTAACATTTTGTGTCCGTCGATGGAGAAAGAAGTAATGTTTTTATTCTTGAAATTGAAAGAATTATTGGTGTTAGTAAACGGAAAAATAAAACCTCCGTAAGCACCATCTATATGCAATTTGTACTTAATATGTGGTAAATTTAAAAATGAGGTGATGCTATCAATATCATCTACAGAGCCAAACATCGTTGTAGACATATTGATATTGATGATGAAATATTTAACTCCTTTAGCTAAGGCAGCCTCTATTTTTTGTTCAAAATCTTTAATTAAAATTTGACGCGAGGTTTGATCTACTGCTAATTCTATTCCTTTAATGCGCAATAAATCTAAGGCTTTGGGAATAGAGTAGTGCGTGTCAGTAGAATAAACGACGGCAATCTCACTCATTTTTGCTTGATGTTCTTGCAGGTAAAAATTTCTGTAAATCCATAAAGCTTCAATATTTGCTTCCGTTCCTCCGCTAGCTACGTAGCCATCATAAGAATGAGGTTCGGCGCCAAAAATTTCTTCAGCACAAATTTTTAAAAGATCCTTTTCTATTTCATGCGTGCCTGCAAAAAAATCTTCGTGTTCATCACCTAAAGTGTGAACGCCAATGTGATTTGGATTGGCGATTAAAGTCGATAAAAAAGGCGCATCCTTTAAAAAAGGTGCATCATCATAAAAGATATCAGTATCTAAAAATGTTCCAGGTATACCAATAATATTTTCTGTTCGGTAATTTGTGTTTTTACTCAAGGATTCAAACACCTTACTTTTAATTTGTGAATATGTATATTTTTCCCAAAACATAATTTAATGACATTTTTTTGGCGAACATTTAATGGTTTCTTTTCCTGTTGATGGTTTTTCGCAGCAACTTACTTTATGAGTTTCTTTTTCGAACTGTGGGCTTAAATAAGGGATCCCTAAATTCAATCCTCTAACAATCAACATCACTGCCATAATAGATACTACATAAGGCATGGCATGACGAATGTGATTACGATATTTTAATGTAATGAATTGTCCTAAAAATGCTACTGCATACATAATAGGAACTGTGCCAATACCAAAGTAAAACATAAACTCAGCACCTTTTATATAATGACCTGTAGCTATGGCTCCAGCAATTCCTAAGTACACTAAACCGCAGGGCAATAAACCGTTTAATAAACCAATAAAAAATAAAAAGTGTAAGCCTTTTTTATTGAATAAATTACCTAATTGATTTTTTACTGAATTAATAAATGTGTAAAGGAAGCTTAAGCTTTTTGTTTGGTGTAATGATTTAGAATTTGTAAAGATGACAGACAGTAAAAGTAATGCTCCAATGACAATAGAAAGTATTTGTTGAAAGCCTCCTAAGAAAAATGACTGACCTAATAAACCAAATACAACACCTAAGAAAGTGTAGGTAGCAACTCTACCTAGATTGTATAAAAAAATTCCGAAGTATTTTTTTAAAGGAGAGTATTGGTGAACTGGAAGCGCTAAGGCAATTGGCCCACACATACCAATACAATGAAAGCTTCCAAGAAGCCCTAAAGTAAAAGAAGTCATCACTAATTCCATTTTATTTTATCTCAATTACTTCTTCTTTATAATAGTTTTTTTGATGTCTAATACAAGAGAGCTGTAACTTATAAGCACCAGGCGTCATCTGTTTTGTATCAATCAATTGTTGGTTTTGATTAAAATTCATAATCAATTCCTTGTCCATTTTAGAATTTGAAGGCCTATATAAATGAATTGTTCCTTTAAAGTCTGAACTTAAAAGAGTTGAATCAATCCATAAAATAATTGAATGAGCTAAAATTTGGTGGGTAATACTTTTTTCTAATGCTTTTTCATTTTTTATTGCCTCTATTTTTTTCTGAAAATTAAGTTCTTGTGAATAATAATCTTTGCTTACTAATTCTACATCATGTCCAAAACTCATATATACCAATGTCCCTATCAAAAAGACAAAACTTAAATAGAGGATCACTATTTTTTTTCCAAAGTTCATTTTAAATAATTTAATGATTTGATTTGAATTTGATTGGGCCTAAAAAATTTGTACTGACCGTTTTTATTTTAACGCCATTAGAATACACGCCAATTAATAATTTCACTTTTCTTTCATTTAAATCTAATTTATTTAAAAAAACAAAAAACTCTCCTTCTGTTATGCCTTCTTCCTTCACCAAAATGTCTTTACCTATTAATTGAAGTTTATAATTTTTGAAATTTTCAACTATTAATTTCACTGGCAATTTTTTTCGGGTTTTATTTACCAATTTAATTGTAAATAAATTACTTAATTGATTATTAGGTTGCACTTGATAAAGCATTCCTTTGGCTCTTAACACGGTGGCATCAAAATCAGAACGGGTTGCGAGTAAAGTAGCTTCAACGCCCACTAAAAGTAGTAATACAGCAGTGTATGCTTTCATTCTATTGGTAAAAGTTAGTTTAACTTTATTTTTAATACCATTTTCAGAATCATATCGAATTAATCCTTTTTGTAAACCCACGCTTTCCATCATGTGATCACAGGCATCAATACAAGCTGTGCAACTAATGCACTCCAGTTGAGTTCCATTTCTAATATCAATTCCTGTTGGACAAACTTTTACGCATAAATTACAATCTATGCAATCTCCACCTGACCTTATTTCATTTTTTTTAAAATGATGTCTTTCTTCTCCTCTCACATAATCATAAGCTACCACAACTGTATTCTTATCAGAAAGGACGCCTTGCATTCGGCCATAAGGACATACGATGATACATACCTGTTCTCTTAACCACCAAAAAATAAAAAAGAAAACACTTGTAAAAATGATGATTCCAACAAAAGAACCTATGTGATCTCCGATATTTGATAATATATTTAATACATGATCTACACTTATTAAATAACTTAATAAGATGCTAGCTGTCATAAATGATATGAGGTAAAATAGGATAAATTTTAAAACACGTTTGCGGATCTTACTTGCGTTCCAAGGTGCGTTTTTTAAAGCCTTTTGGTAATTAGCATCTCCTTCAATCCAATATTCAATTTTACGAAAAATCATTTCCATAAAAATAGTTTGTGGACAAGCCCAACCACAAAATAAACGACCAAACACGACTGTGAATAAAGCAATAAACACAATGAAAATGAGCATCCCTAAACCAAAAATAAAAAAATCTTGCGGCCAAAAAATGGCACCAAACAATATAAATTTTTTTTCAGCGACATTAAAAAGAAATAACGGTTCGCCGTTATATTTAATAAATGGCGTTGCAAAAAGGACGATTAAATATAGCCACGTAAAGTAGGTTCTAAAGTTGTAAAACGTTCCATGAGGTTTTGTTGGAAATATCCATGCCCTTTTACCTTCTTTATTGATAGTGGAAATGCTATCTCTAAAAGATTCCGCATTACTTTTAGATTGAAGATTTTCAAGTACATCCATTATTTTTTACCAACACTTACACTATCTGATTTAGTAGAAATGATTAAGCTGTCTGATTTAATTAATAATGAATCTTTAACAGCAGCAAGACCTGCTTCTATAAATAAATCACCCTGTGGCGCTTTAGGATTTGCTGGGTTTGTTCCTTTCAATGTTTTTATATAAGAACTAACTTGAGCAATTTGTATGGGAGATAAATCTTCTTTCCATGATTTCATACCCTTTTCAACCCATCCATATTTTATTGTTTTAAACAAATCTTGAATACTGCCACCATGAATCCAGTAATCATCCGTTAAATTCGGGCCCACCGTGCCTTCTCCTCCTTTACCATGACACGCCACACAATTTGAAATGTAAATGTCTTTTCCCGAAGAAATATCTGTAGCTTCGGATAATACTTTAACTGTATTCTCGTCCACATTATTTGCAGAGTTTTTCATGAATTCATCAACTTCAATTTTGGCTTGAGCAATTTCTTTTTCATACTCTTTTCCTTGCAAATCTCCAGCACCTATAACGTGGTAATTAATTAAATAAATAAAACCAACTGCAATTGTTAAATAAAAACCATACTTCCACCATGGTGGTAAATTATTATCTAATTCTTTAATGCCATCATAATCATGGTCTAATAAAATACTCTCTTCATTTTCTATCGGTACAATATCAGTTAAGCTTTTTAATATTTTAGATTCAGATTTTTTCTTTTCTTCAACTTTAATTTTTGTAGTGACATTTTTAATTAAATAATTAAATTGATAAATTATTAAAGTTAAAACCAACAATTCAAAAATAATGATTACCAACAAAAAGTAAAATGTAAATTGATCAATGCCACCAATTCTTCCATCGTCTTTCACAGCAACGCTTAATTGATCTTGAGCCATCATTGAAAAAGAAATAAAAAATAAAATAACCGATACGACATTTTTAATTGAAGAAGAATCGCTATCTTTTTTAGAATTGTACTTATTTATTAAATAATCACTTTGTGCTAAGTTTTTAAAAACACTGCTAAATGTTACTATCACAATAGCTAGAATAATAATTAAGCTTAACATTGTTAAAAAAAGTGCATTAGAAAAATAAGAAGTGGTTTCTTTTGCCGCTTCATCTTGGCAGAAAGCAATAGCTGGCATAAAGAAAGCCAATGCAAATAATTTTATTTTATTAAGATGATTCATAAATCTTGATTTATTAATTTTAGTTTAATGGAAGATTTCTCAATTTTTCAAAATGGTTTTTATTCCCTTTAATCACATAAAAAGTTACCAAAGCAAAAAAAACAACAAATATGATTAACGACGTTAATGGATAAATCCCAATACCGCTAATACTTTCTAAATAGTTTTTAAATTTCATTTTTTATAAATTTTAATGATTAAAAATTAATGTTGAGCTTTTAAATTTTCTGTTTTGATGTCTTTGCCTAATCTTTGTAAATAAGAAATCAACGCAACAATTTCTCTATCAGGCAAAGTTTCGATTCCATCTTTTTTTAAATTTTCAGTAATTTGTAAAGCTTGGTTTTTCATGTCTTCAATGGCTTTGGTTTCGTATCCAACTGGATAAGGAACTCCCAAACGAACCATGGCTTTAATTTTTGCGATGGTTGAATTAGCATCTAATTGGTCTTCTAATAGCCAAGGATAAGAAGGCATAATAGAACCAGGAGCCATAGAACTTGGTTCTAACATATGATTATAATGCCAACTGTCAGGGTACTTCCCTCCTACTCTAGCTAAATCTGGCCCAGTGCGCTTGCTACCCCATTGAAATGGATGATCATAAACAAACTCTCCAGCTTTTGAATATTCGCCATAGCGTGCGGTTTCACTTCTAAAAGGACGAATCATTTGCGAATGACAAGTATAGCATCCTTCTCTGATATAAATATCCCGACCTTGTAATTCTAAAGGCGTATAAGGTTTTACACTTGCAATGGTTGGAATATTTGATTTTACTAAAAATACTGGAACAAATTCTATTAAGCCTCCAATAGCTACCACAACTAAACTCACTATCAATAATTGGATTGGCTTACGTTCAATCCAACGGTGCCAGTGATCTTTTGAATGGGAATGATATTCTCCTTTTAATGCAGGAGCTTCATCTTCTTCAATTTCTAAAAAAGAACCTATCTTAATTGTTTTTATTAAATTATATGTCATGATACAGGCACCAAGCAAATACAAAGTTCCACCTATGGAACGTGCGACATAAAAAGGAATCATGCGAGTTACCGTATCTAAAAATTGATATTGCAATTGCCCTTCTGGTGTAAAAGCCTTCCACATTGAACTTTGCATAAACCCAGCCCAATACATTGGAACAGCGTACAACACAATACCTAAAGTGCCGAGCCAAAAATGCGCATTAGCTAATTTTTCGGAATATAATTTTGTTTGAAACAATCTTGGTATTAACCAATATAAAATACCAAAAGTCATGAACCCATTCCAACCTAATGCACCTATATGAACGTGCGCCACAATCCAATCCGTATAATGCGCTATGGCATTTACACTTTTTAAAGACAACATTGGTCCTTCGAAAGTAGCCATTCCATAAGCCGTAACGGCTACCACTAAAAATTTTAAACCAACATTATCTCTCACTTTATCCCAAGCACCACGAAGGGTTAGCAAACCATTAATCATACCACCCCAAGATGGTGCAATTAACATCACTGAAAACACAACTCCCAAAGATTGCGCCCAGTCAGGAACTGACGTGTATAATAAATGATGAGGACCAGCCCAAATATATAAGAAAATTAAAGCCCAAAAATGGATGATTGATAAGCGATAAGAATAAACAGGTCGTTGAGCAATTTTAGGTAAATAATAATACATTAAACCCAAGTAAGGTGTTGTTAAGAAAAACGCTACAGCGTTATGGCCATACCACCATTGTACCAAAGCATCTTGCACGCCAGCATACCATGAGTATGATTTCCAAAATGAAACTGGTATTTCAATGGAATTGACAATGTGCAACATGGCAACCGTTACAAAAGTTGCGATGTAAAACCAAATGGCTACATACAAATGACGTTCGCGACGACGAATAATGGTACCAAACATATTCCAACCAAATACAACCCACACCAAGGTGATTAAAATATCAATAGGCCACTCTAACTCCGCATACTCTTTACCAGTCGTTTTCCCTAAAACTAATGTTGCTGCAGCTAATACAATGATTAATTGCCAACCCCAAAAATGTATTTTACTTAATAAATCGCTAAACATACGTGCTTTCAATAAACGTTGTAGCGAATAATAAACGCCCATGAAAATGCCATTTCCAACAAAAGCAAAAATAACTGCATTGGTATGTAATGGACGCAAACGACCGAAAGTAGTATAAGGCAGTGATAAATTAGCAGCTGGTAAGTATAATTGAATGGCGGCTATCAAACCAACAAGCATTCCCACCAAACCCCATAGTATGGTTGCATAAGCAAACATCTTTACCGTTTTATTATCATATTGAAATTTTTGTAGTTCCATATTATTTCTCTTTTTTTATTTTATGATTATTTTTTTCATTCTTTGCTTTAAGGGTATTGTCAAATAACATTCTTATTGCGGGCGTGTAATCATCTTCGTATTGATTACTTTTTACGGACCAAATAAAAGCAATTAAAAAGCCTATGGCTAATAATAAACTTGCTCCTATCATGATGTAAATCGCTCCCATTTTTTTTCGGTAAAAATACCTTACTGATTAATTTATGAATTGACATTTAGCAATCTAATAAATGACTTTAATCAGTTGTGATTTATGCCAAAGCAATTAATATGAAAATAATAGGGGTCAGGTTAATTTTCTGGGGAGTAATTGTTAAGCGAATAATTTTTGTAATCTAAAGAGGAAGAATTTCACATCAGTAACACCTCTTAAATTAGCTCTAAAATTTTTTATTTTGGAATTGAAAGATTCAGCATTTGCAT
>JBKDJY010000062.1:0-14188 GCA_046345275.1 Bacteroidota bacterium | reverse complement strand
AATTTTTCAGCGATAGCTGTCATTTAAGCGAAGGGTAGGCATGAGCAGGAGGGCTTAAATTATCAGCGTTTTCGTTAAGGAAGGCAAAAGCGATGCAACGAAAATCGCCTTAAAATTTTAAAAGGGTTTTGCCTACTTTTGTCCTCAAAAGTAGGGAAAAAGAAATTCTGAGTTTTTGAGCAAGCTCTAAATAGTTGATGAAATATCCATGTTTGCCAAAAGCAACAACACAAAAAACTAAACTAGTTATTCCATATGGCAATAAAAAAACAATAATTTAGACAGATGAAAGTTGATAAATACATAGGTTTAAATGGTTTTACATCCCGCCGTAAAGCCTATGAAATGATTGATCATAAACGAATTACGGTTAATGGAAAAATAGCAAACTACACTACAAAAATAAAAGACGGCGACGAAATTTTAATTGATGGTGTTCCGTTAACACAAAAAGAGTACATCCCTACCTACATTGCCTATAATAAACCAAGAGGAATTGAGTGTACCAGTGAAAAAATAGAAAATAATATCATTGATGCCATCGGCCATTCCCAAAGCATATATCCCATTGGTCGGTTAGATAAGGAATCAGAAGGATTAATTTTGTTAAGCAATCACTCTCAAATTATTAATAAGATTGGTAACTCAAAATACGAACACGAAAAAGAATACATCGTAACACTTAACTTACCCGTGAGAACTGCGTTTTTAAAAGAAATTTCTGAAGGCATTACCATTCAAGGCGACCAAACAAAGCCATGCAAAGTAAGTAAAGAACCAAATGCCAAACGTATTTTTAGAATTACTTTAACTCAAGGATTAAATAGACAAATTCGCCGCATGTGCAATGCCTACAATTATCAAGTTATTAAATTACAGCGCGTACGAGTGATGAATATTAAATTGGAAAAATTAAAAATTGGTGAATGGAGAAATTTAACGGAACTGGAATTAACTGAACTTTTTAGTCAACTAAAGTAAGCAAATTGAAGCTTTGATTTTTTGAGCATCTAGTTCGTTCATCAAAAATCGCAATTTGAAAAAGTACTTGAAGGTTCTTTTTTCTATAAAACTATTCATTCAAAATACTATTTTTGTCGCATGATACAACGAAAACAATCTCTTTTTTTGTTATTAACTTTTCTAATAGCAATCTCTATGTTATTTATTCCATTTTCTAAATATTTCCATGACAATCAGGAAGAGTATTTGGACTTGATGCCAACTAAGCCCGCTGACTTTATTAGAGACAACATCTATTTTCCAATAATTTTAAATTTTTCAGCAATTTTATTATCATTATTATCGATTTTCAAATACAAAAAACGAATTTTACAGTACAAGTTAGTTAACCTTCTAGTCTTATTAAATGTTTTGATAACTGGCTTACTTTTTTTACTATCTTATGTTAAGGATGGAACGATTGGAGAAATTCATTTTTCAATTGGGGCATTTTTTCCTATTATCAGTATTTTTTCTGCATTTTTTGCAGCTCATTATATTAAGAAAGATGAGCAGTTGGTTAGGAATTCAGATAGAATTAGATAATTACCCAAGTTAAACTTAAGCTTTATAAGCTTGTTGAAAATATTTACAATTTAACTCACTGATAAATAGATAATTTCTTCAAAAATCGCTTCTTTTTTGGGTAAAAAACACTAAAAATACTATTTTTTGTTAAAAAATAATACTTTTGTAGCCTCTAACTAAAACGCTAGTAAAATGAAATTAACTGAAATTCAAGATTTAATTAAATTTGTATCTAAAAGTGGGGTAAATGAAGTTGAATTAGAAACGAGTGATATTAAAATTGTCATCCGAACTGGAAAATCTGCTGCTGCTGCTCCAATTGTCTATCAGCAAGCGCCTGCTCAAGTTGCCCCTGCCCCTGTCGTTACTTCTGCTCCTGCTTCAATTGAAGCCCCTACTCCTACAAATCCAGTAGCACCTGTAAGTAATGAATCAAAATACATAACTATTAAATCACCTATGATTGGTACATTTTACCGCTCTTCTGGACCTGATAAGCCAGTATTTGTTAATGTAGGAGATGAAATTAGTGTTGGAAAACCAGTTTGTATCATAGAAGCGATGAAACTTTTTAATGAAATAGAAAGTGAAATTAAAGGAAAAATAGTAAAAGTATTGGTAAACGATGCTTCACCTGTAGAATACGATCAACCTTTATTTTTGGTGGATCCTTCTTAGAAATTAGAAATGTTACATTTTAAGTGAAAAAATAAATCTCATTTAAAACCAATTCAACATTCAACATTTATAATTCAAAATTTCTAAAAATGTTTAAAAAAATATTGATTGCCAATCGTGGAGAAATCGCTCTTAGAGTTATTAGAACTTGTAGAGAAATGGGTATTAAAACCGTAGCAGTTTATTCTACTGCTGATAAAGATTCTTTGCATGTTAAATTTGCAGACGAAGCCGTTTGTATTGGTCCGCCAGCAAGTAAAGACAGTTATTTAAGTATGTCAAATATCATTGCCGCTGCTGAAATAACAAATGCTGATGCGATACATCCAGGTTATGGTTTCTTAAGTGAAAACGCTAAGTTTTCTGAAATTTGTCGTCAAAATAAAATTAAGTTTATTGGCGCCTCACCAGAGATGATTAATCAAATGGGAGATAAAAGTAACGCAAAATCTACGATGATTAAAAGTGGCGTTCCTTGTGTGCCAGGCTCTGAAGGTTTATTGGAAAATGTTGAAGAAGGTAAAAAACTCGCAAAAGGAATTAAATATCCAGTTATTATAAAAGCTACAGCTGGTGGTGGTGGTAAAGGGATGCGTATCATTTGGAAAGAAGAAGATTTTCAAGCGGCCTGGGATAGTGCCACCCACGAAGCATCTGCTGCTTTTGGAAATGGCGCCATGTATATGGAAAAATATATTGAAGAACCTCGCCATATAGAAATTCAAATAGTTGGAGACGCCTATGGCAAAGCTTGTCATTTATCCGAACGGGATTGCTCGGTTCAACGACGTCATCAAAAATTAGTTGAAGAAACACCTTCTCCGTTTATGACTCCCGAACTAAGAGAAGCCATGGGGAATGCTGCTGTAAAAGCTGCTTTATCAATAGGATATGAAGGTGTAGGAACAGTTGAATTTTTAGTAGATAAACATCGTAATTTCTACTTTATGGAAATGAATACCCGTATTCAGGTTGAACATCCAATAACTGAAGAAGTCATTAATTACGATTTGGTAAGAGAACAAATTTTGGTTGCTGCTGGTGTTCCCATTTCTGGAAAAAATTATTACCCAGAACTTCACGCCATCGAATGCAGGATAAATGCTGAAAACCCTTTTGATAATTTTAAACCTTCTCCTGGAAAAATCACTACACTCCATACTCCAGGTGGGCATGGCATACGGGTTGATTCTCATGTATATAGCGGATATACGATTCCTCCAAACTATGATAGCATGATTGGGAAATTAATAACCGTTGCGCAAACGCGCGAAGAAGCAATTGCTAAAATGAGAAGGGCTTTAAGCGAATATGTCATTGAAGGTATAAAAACCACCATTCCTTTTCACATCAAGTTAATGAATAACCAAGATTTTATTGCTGGAAACTATACGACCAAGTTTTTGGAAAATTGGGATTTTAATAAGGCTTAAGAAAATTAATAGACTAATCCTTTATTGAAAGGATTAGTCTTGCTTTGATTCAGGTTAAATTTTTAGTAAGATCAACTGATTAATTTAACTTCTGTAATGCTTGCCTTAAATTAATAATTACATTTTCAGGATCTGTTATTTTACATGTGCCAACCGACATGCGATACCAAGGCGAGTTATTGTCTGCGCCAAAGCAATAAAATGGAACAACAGCTAGCTTGGCTTCATCCAATATAAATTTGGTAATATCTTGTGTGGTATTTAAAATTTTTCCATCGGCAGTTTTCAAGCCATGTAAATTGAATTTTATGGTTAAATAAATTGCAGCTTGCGGAGCAATGGCATCTACTCTAAAACCTTCATTTTTTAAAGCTTGAAAACCTTTATAAAAACCATCTAGTCTAGATATAATTTGTTTTTTTTGATTTAAAATAAAATCATCATATAATTTTAAATTAGATAAATATTTTGCGGTAGCAATTTGTTCAGGTTTTGGAGCCCATGCACCAACATGAGTTAAAATGGCTTTCATTTTATCAATAATTGATTTTGGTCCCATACTCCAACCAACTCGAACGCCAGTAGCTGATAATGATTTTGAAATGCCATCCACAAAAATAGTGTAAGGTTTCATGTCTGGGTTAATGCTAACCGGATTGTAGTGTTTGTTTTCTCCAAAGGTTAATGCCCAATAAATTTGATCATACATCAAATAAACTGGCTTTTCATGTGGGCCTCTTCTTTTGTTTTCTTCTAAAATTAAATCACATATTTCCGATAGGCCTTCTTTTGTAAATATTGTTCCTGTTGGGTTTTGAGGAGAACATAAAGCAATAAGGGTTGCATTCTTTATAAAAGGAGAAATATCAGAAGCACTAGGCATAAAATTGTGCTCGGCTTTAGCTTCAATAACGATGGATTCTGCAAAATTTAAATAAGAATAATGATTGTTATTCCAAGATGGAACAGCAAAAATGACTTTATCGTTAGCATCTACTAATGCTTTAAAAATGCTATAAATAATAGGACGAGCACCTCCAGCAATTAAAATTTCATCAGCAGCATAATTTAATTCGCCTCTTTCTTTTAATAAATTTGAAACTGCATTTCGCAATTCAAGCATCCCATCAGCAGTCGGATAATTTGTTTGATCATCAAAATACGCATCTATGATATACTGCTTTAATTCGGCTGGGATAGGAAATTCTTTTGGATTAAAATCACCAATCGTCATATTGAAAATTTTTTCACCTTGCTTTATTTTTTCATTTACTTCGTTAGCAAGCTTAATAATTTCTGAACCAATAATATTTTCAGCTAATTTAGATACTTTTGATTTAGGCGATTGTGCGACAGTACTCATATAAAAATAATTTTCAGAAAATTATAGATAATCCGCCTTATTACAAAATAATGTTAAAAAATAATATCCTGTTATTCGTCTAAATGATTTGTTAATCGATGATTTTAGTAAATCGTTTCAAAAACGATCCATTAACTTCAATGGTTTCAAAAAACATTTTTTTTGGCCGAACCCATAAATTAGGCTCATTATTTTGATAAGTTGCTTTGTAAACGACATATTCTTCTTGTGTTTCAGAGTGTTTAGCAAAACCAATAACTTCATAAATATTGCCTTTATAATGTTTATATAATCCTAGTTCCATTTCAGCTGGTGTGATCTGCAATGATTAACCATTGGCCTTTTATTTTTTTCCAAAGTATTGTAAAATGGCCTTCGACGGGTTTCTCTTTTGTTAATTGCCATTTACCAATGAGGTAAATATAATTTTCTGAAATTTGAACATTCGATAAAATTGTAAATTTTAAAATACCCATTTCCGTTTTATTAGGATACGATTTTTTATAGTCATCTAATGTTTTTTGCCAACCATAAGTAATACCTTTACTTCCAATAAATTTTAAACTATCACTATGCCAATAAAATTTCATAAAACCATCAATATTGCCTTCGTTCCATAAAGATTCTTGAATTTTCAAATAGGTTACTACTACATTGTTTTTTTGAGTTTGATTTGGACTTTGAGCCACTAAACTTTTTTCTAAATATAATAGTCCTACAATTAAGATTGATGCTTTATAAATCATGATTTCTTTAAGAAAAATAATTTCATAAATATAAAGAAATAGTAATATCTTTGCTTCTCGTTCTTTAACACACTTATTAAGAAAAGCTGAGGGATACGCCCAATGAAGCTTTACCAACCCTTTCAACTAAGTTATAAGTTTTCAATTTAAAATTTAAAAAATTAATATTCACTTTTAAATTTTGACTTTTTAAATTTTGACTTTGGAAAAGAAGGTGGGAATTCGTCACGCTATATGCGTTAAAAATAAGTCGGAAACAATTAGTAAAGCATAAACATTATAAAAACACTAATCCCTTCTGACTATAAAAAACAGAAGGGATTTTTTTATTAACCTAACATTAAAACAAATTTCTTCCTTCCCTTTGGGGAGGATTTAGGAGGGGCTTATGAACACAATACAACAAGAATTAGAAAAAAGAGTATTAGTTATTGATGGAGCTATGGGCTCTATGATTCAGCAATATAAATTAACTGAAAAAGATTTCAGAGGAAAACGTTTTGCTGATTGGCATAAAGATTTACAAGGTAATAACGACTTGTTATCAATCACTCAGCCACAAATTATTAAAACCATTCATAAAGAATATTTAAAAGCAGGCGCTGATATTATTGAAACCAATACATTCAGCGATACAACGATTGCTATGGCAGATTATGACATGCAAGAGTTTGTGTATGAATTAAATTTTGAATCAGCTAAAATTGCTAAAGAAGCTGTTGCTGAATTTAAAACAGAGTTCCCTGAATTTGCCTCTATCCCAAAGTTTGTAGCGGGAGCAATCGGGCCAACCAATCGTACTTTATCGTTATCTCCAAACGTAAACGACCCAGGTTTTAGAGCCATTACCTTTGATGAATTAGTAGAAGCTTACACCGAACAAGTGCGTGGTTTAATTGATGGTGGTGCCGATTTATTATTAATCGAAACTATTTTTGATACATTGAATGCTAAAGCTGCATTATATGCGATTCAAAATTATTGTGAGAAAATAGATAAGAAAATGCCAGTGATGGTTTCCGGTACTATTACAGATGCAAGTGGAAGAACCTTATCAGGACAAACTACCGAAGCGTTTTTAAATTCCGTTTCTCATGTTGATTTATTAAGTGTTGGTTTGAACTGCGCTTTAGGAGCTAAAGACATGCGCCCTTATTTAGAAGAGCTTTCTAATAAAGCACCTTTTTATGTGAGTGCTTATCCTAACGCGGGTTTACCAAATCAGTTTGGCGAATACGACCAAGATGCTCATGAAATGGGACATCAAATTGAAGATTTTTTAAAAGCTGGTTTTTTAAACATTGTTGGTGGATGCTGCGGAACAACGCCTTCTCACATTAAACGCATTGCTGAAATTGCCAAAGATGCAAAACCTCGTAAAAAACCACAACCTGATACGTTGATGCATTTAAGTGGATTAGAACCATATACGTTGACTCCTGAAAGTAATTTTTTAAATGTTGGTGAACGAACAAACGTGACTGGTTCAAAAAAATTCTTAAGATTAATTAAAGAAGGTAATTACGAAGAAGCTTTATCCATTGCTCGTGAACAAGTAGAAGGCGGTGCGCAAGTCATTGATGTGAATATGGATGAAGGGATGTTGGATAGCGAACAAGCGATGACTACTTTCTTAAATTTAATTGCCTCTGAACCAGATATATCTCGTGTACCCATTATGATTGACTCTAGTAAATGGAGTGTGATTGAAGCTGGATTAAAATGTGTGCAAGGAAAAGCGATTGTTAATTCAATTTCATTAAAAGAAGGCGAAGAAAAATTTATAGAGCAAGCTCACAAAATCAAACAATACGGTGCCGCAGTTATTGTAATGGCATTTGATGAAGTTGGACAAGCAGATACATTAGAGCGTAGAAAAGAAATTTGCAAACGTGCTTATGATGTGTTAGTTGATAAAGTACATTTCCCTGCGCAAGATATTATTTTCGATCCAAACATTTTCCCTGTGGCTACTGGTATGGAAGAACATCGTTTAAATGCCTTAGACTTTTTCAACTCTACCAAATGGATTAAAGAAAACTTACCACATGCAAAAGTAAGTGGTGGCGTGAGTAATGTTTCTTTCTCTTTCAGAGGAAATGATCATGTGCGTGAAGCAATCCACTCCGCTTTTTTATACCATGCCGTGAAAAACGGAATGGATATGGGAATTGTAAATCCAGCCCAATTAGTGGTTTATGATGATATTGATAAAACATTGTTAGAATTAGTAGAAGATGTTTTATTAAACCGTAGAGATGATGCTACAGAGCGATTGGTTGAACACGCAGAATCTTTAAAGGGCATTACCAAAGAAAAAACAGAAAAAGATGAAGCCTGGAGAAAAGGTACAGTTGAAGAACGTTTAAGTCATGCTTTGGTAAAAGGTATTGTAGAATATATTGATTCGGATACAGAAGAAGCTCGTCAAAAATTAGGAAGACCCTTACACGTAATTGAAGGTCCATTAATGGATGGAATGAACGTGGTTGGTGATTTATTCGGAAGCGGAAAAATGTTCTTACCACAGGTTGTAAAAAGCGCACGTGTTATGAAAAAAGCCGTGGCTTATTTAGAACCTTATTTATTAAAAGAAAAAGAAGATAATGCCAAAGCTGCAAAGAACCTATCCCTAGCCCTTTCCGAAGGAAAGGGGACAGAACAAGGCTATGATTGGGCTGATCCTCAATATTATAATTTACTAAAAGATTTTGTTAAAGAACATAGAAACAATCCAACTCAAGCTGAATCAATTTTATGGGAATGTTTAAAGTCAAAAAAAATAGAAAACTATAAATTTAGAAGGCAACATATTATCGGAAAATACATTACTGATTTTGTATGTTTAAAAAAACGATTAATTATTGAAGTAGATGGACTAATTCATCAATTACCTGATGTAAAAGAAACTGATGAAGCTCGCCAATCATGGTTAGAGTCTCAAGGCTTTAAAGTCATTCGATTTAATAACAATGAAATTATAGGTAATACAGAAAATGTCATTTCTAAAATTGAAACAACGTTAAATAATCAAAAAGATTATAACGAAGTGAAAAGTGCTGAAGTGGTTCCCCCTTCGGGGGTTAGGGGGCGTGGGAAGATTCTTTTGGCAACAGTTAAGGGCGACGTGCATGATATTGGAAAAAATATTGTAGGCGTTGTATTGGCTTGTAATAACTATGAAATCATTGACTTAGGTGTAATGGTGAGTTGTGATAAAATTTTAGAAGAAGCAAAAAAACACAACGTTGATATTATTGGTTTAAGTGGATTAATTACACCGTCTTTAGATGAAATGGTTCATGTGGCCAAAGAGATGGAACGTTTGAATTTTAAATTGCCATTAATGATTGGTGGCGCTACAACTTCTAAAGTGCATACGGCCGTTAAAATTGCTAAAAATTATTCTGGCCCAGTTATTCATGTGAATGATGCTAGTAAATCTGTGCCTGTAGCAAGTAGTTTAATTTCAAATGAATTACGCGATGCATTTATGGCTGATATTCATAAAGATTATGAACGTGTGCGCGAACAAAATAAAAATGCGCAGTCTCAAAATAAATTAATTTCGATGGCTGAAGCCAGAGAAAATAAATTTCCAATTGATTGGAGCAAAACGGAAATTTCTAAACCAAATTTTATTGGCAATAAAGTATTTGATCATTACGATTTAAAAGAGATTGCCGAATATATTGATTGGACACCTTTCTTCCATAGCTGGGAAATGAAAGGCTCGTATCCAAAAATTTTAACGGATGCGACTCGTGGAGCAGAAGCCACGAAATTATTTAATGATGCGCAGGCAATGTTGAACAAAATCATTTCTGAGAAATGGTTACAAGCAAATGCAGTAATTGGCGTGCATGCAGCTAATACGGTAAATGACGATGATACAGAAGTATATGATGAAAAAGGAAATATCATTGCTACATACCATTCATTACGCCAACAAAGTAAAAAACCTGCAGGTCAATATAATGTCGCTTTATCTGATTTTATTGCACCTAAGGGCAAGCAAGATTATATCGGATCCTTTGCATTAACGACAGGAATTGGAATAGATGCTCACGTTGCTCGTTTCGAAAAAGATCATGATGACTACAGTGCTATTATGTTAAAAGCATTGGCAGATCGATTAGCGGAAGCCTTTGCTGAATTAATGCACAAAAAAGTGCGTAATGAAATTTGGGGCTATGCCAAAGATGAAAACTTTAAAAATGAAGATTTAATTAAGGAAGAATATGCCGGTATTCGTCCCGCTCCAGGCTACCCTGCTCAACCAGATCATACAGAAAAAAATACCATTTGGAAATTATTAGATGTAGAAAAAAATACGGGCATTATTTTAACGGAGAGTTTAGCGATGGTTCCAACAGCGGCTGTAAGCGGTTTATATTTTTCTCATCCACAATCTCACTATTTTGGAATTGGAAAATTAAATAAAGAACAAATTGAAGATTACGCTAAACGTAAAAATATGAGTGTTGATTTGATTGAAAAATGGTTAGGACCAGTTTTGTCCTACTAGCAAAAGGCTTGGTTACAATTTTGTAATTCTAAATTTGTTTACTATAATTTTTCAATCTATTTTTTAAACTATCACAGTTTAATTTTCTTGAAAATCGAAATATTTCTTGAAATTGCAGAAATTTACTCTGCCAACACAATCACTTTGTTTTTAAAAACTTCTACTACTCCTCCTTTTATGGTAAAAGATTGGGCAGTATTATTTTCTTCAATCAAATCAATGGTTCCACCTTTTAAAGTGGCAACTATTGCCGCATGATTATTCAAAACGCCAAAAGAGCCCTCAGAACCAGGAAAAAGAGCTGATTTCACTTGTCCTTCAAATAATTTTTTATCAGGTGTAATAATTTCTAATTTCATTGCTATTAAGCTTCAGATAAAATCTTTTTACCTTTTTCAATGGCTTCTTCTATGTTACCTACGAGATTAAAAGCAGCTTCAGGATATTGATCAACTTTACCATCTAAGATCATATTAAATCCTTTAATGGTATCTTCAATTGGAACTAAAACTCCTTTTAAACCTGTAAATTGCTCAGCAACATGGAACGGTTGAGATAAAAAACGTTGAACACGACGAGCACGATGAACGGTTAATTTATCTTCCTCACTCAATTCATCCATTCCTAAAATCGCAATGATATCTTGTAATTCTTTGTAACGTTGTAAAGTCAATTTAACGCGTTGCGCGCAATTGTAATGAGCATCACCAATAATTGACGGAGATAAAATACGGGATGTAGAATCTAAAGGATCAACTGCTGGATATATACCTAACTCAGCAATTTTACGACTTAAAACTGTTGTAGCATCTAAGTGCGCAAAAGTTGTTGCTGGTGCTGGATCGGTTAAATCATCCGCAGGCACATAAACAGCTTGCACTGAAGTAATAGAACCTTTTTTAGTCGACGTGATGCGTTCTTGCATGGCTCCCATTTCTGAAGCTAAAGTTGGTTGATAGCCTACCGCAGAAGGCATACGGCCTAATAAGGCAGATACTTCGGCGCCAGCTTGCGTAAAACGGAAAATATTATCAACGAAAAACAAAATGTCTCTACCTGGACCAGTTCCATCTCCATCACGGAAATACTCGGCCATTGTTAAACCAGATAAGGCTACCCGAGCACGAGCTCCAGGAGGCTCATTCATTTGACCGAATACCAATGTTGCTTTTGATTCTTCCAAAGCTTTTGTATCAACTTTAGATAAATCCCAGCCTCCTTTTTCCATATCGTGTTTAAATGCGTCACCATACTTAATTACATCTGACTCAATAAACTCACGCAACAAGTCATTTCCCTCACGTGTTCTTTCCCCTACTCCTGCAAAAACCGATAAACCAGCATAGGCTTTCGCTATATTATTTACCAACTCCATAATAAGTACTGTTTTACCAACACCAGCGCCACCAAACAAACCAATTTTACCACCTTTTGCATAAGGTTCAATTAAATCAATAACTTTGATGCCAGTAAATAAAACTTCTGAAGAAGTTGATAAATCTTCGAATTTAGGTGCTTGACGGTGAATAGAAACGCCTCCTTCTTTACTTACTTGGTTTATACCATCAATAGCTTCGCCAACCACATTAAACAAACGACCTTTTACTTTTTCACCTGTTGGCATTTTAATTGGAGCTCCAGTAATTGTAACGTCCATTCCTCTGTATAAACCGTCTGTACTATCCATCGCGATGGTGCGTACTATATTTTCACCAATGTGTTTTTGAACTTCAAGAATAATTTTAGAATTACCTGTGCGCACAATTTCTAATGCATCGAGGATGCTTGGTAGTTTTCCACCAGCTAAATCAAAGCTAACGTCCACAACTGGTCCGATAACTTGAGCAATTTTACCAACTTGATTAGGCATATCAAATGTATTTTTTAATTTCGGCTGCAAATTTATGATTAATAGTCAAATAACACAATCAAAATTTATTTTTTTACGGCTTATTATTCACATTTAATTTTTCCTTTTTAATAATTCAAAAATTACGTCTTCTTCTCTACCAATAATAGCTTTATAGCCATCAACGATAATTGGTCGTTCGATTAAAATGGGATATTCCGTTAATATTTGAATCCACTCTGTATTGGAAAATGTTTTTCCTTTAAACTTTTTAAGATAAATTGCTTCTTTCTTTCGAACAATATCAATGGCAGCTAATCCCAATTTATCCAAGATGTTTTTTATTTCTTTTTTTGAAGGTGTGTTTTTAATATAATCTATGATTTCTAATTCGCAATTTTGATCTTGTAAAATTTTTAACGCGCATCTGCTTTTTGAACAACGGCTATTGTGTAAAATGGTGATTTTTTTCATTGGTAGATTTTATTGTTTTTTAGTTGTCAATTGGTGTAACTAGTTTATTCATTTGCTTTTTTTACTTCAGAAAAACAAGGGTATTTTATTTATTAAAGTTACCACTAATTTTTTGCCAAAAAACATTCCTTAGACAATTATTCAGTTGACAAATAGGTAAGTAAATTCGATGCAAAATTTATTACTTTTATTTTTTATGATAAAAGAATACCCTAAAATAACAATCAAACCGACTTTTGATAAAATTCTAAGCATCAGTATTTCAAGGGAAATACTAATTAATATTCCAAAGTACAATACAGACGATGAATTAGCATATCGCAGATTTGTAATTCTAACTGAAAAATCAAAAATGATGTATTTCCTAGAAACGGAATCTTTCCAAGATGAGGAAAGTACATATTTCTATGGAAAAGTTAGTGTAACCGTTGATGAAATTTTCTTAAATTTCTATGAAGTTAATTTTAATGAAAGTACTTATTTCATTATAGATTCATTATCCACCATTGGATTTGATAAATTTGCTGATTTATGTCATTCTATAATGATTGGTTATGGTCTAATATCTGCAACTTTCCATCAAAACGAAGCATTCTATTTATCATCAAATGACAATAGCTTTATAAATATTACTTCGCTATTTTATTATCAATTGAGAAAAACTCTAACGAGTATTTATAATCCTATCTATTCTAATCCTTACGGATACACGAACGATAATGAAATAGTGCAACTAATGGGAACAAAATTGAAAGTTATGCTCCCAACTTTATTTTCAAAGCTTTGTTATAAAATTCATACTGATGAAAACTATGCAACACTTATTTTATTGTTACTTGAAGCTAATACAGCATCTTTAATTCTTAAACCAGCTGGTTATTCAGTCGCACTTGAGAAATTAACTAATATAATTGTTGAAGAAAACAAAGGACTAAAACCAATTACAGATTCAGAAATTGCAAAAAGCTTTAATGTAGAATTAAATAAGGTTTTAAAAAAATATAGAAGTAAAATTACTAAGACTGGTAACAAAGACTCTATTAGTATTTTACAAAAGAATATCGATAAAATTAATACCCCAACGAATAGGGATAAACTAACAAATCCCTTCGAGATTTATGGAATTACGCTTAGTGATTTAGACTTGAAAGCAATTGACAATAGAAATAATTTTTTGCACGGAAGAAGTATAAACTCAAAAGAAAAGGAAAATAAAACAAATTATTTAGATGTTTTTCACATTTCCCTGAGATTAAATGTATTGATTAATAAATTAATATTTAAACATCTTGGCTACGACGGATGGCTTATAAACTATGTAAAACATCATGAGAAAACAATTAATGCACATATAGAGGAAGAATTATTTATTAGAATTGAGCCCTAAGTAGAGCTTGCTCAAAAACTCAGAATTTCTTTTTCCCTACTTTTGAGGGCAAAAGTAGGGAAAACCCTTTTAAAATTTTAAGGCGATTTTCGTTGCATCGCTTTTGCCTTCCTTAACGAAACCGCTGATAATTTAAGCCCTCCTGCTCATGCCTACCCTTCGCTTAAATGACAGCTATCGCTGAAAAATTTCAAAATCCG
>JBKDJY010000061.1:0-2847 GCA_046345275.1 Bacteroidota bacterium | reverse complement strand
CGTTATCGGCAACCCATTTTGACGACAGTGCAACAAAAATAATTAAGTGACTAAACGACTTTTTTTAATATTGACAATTACACTCCGACTGACCACTTCATTCGGACAGGACTTGCAAATACAACTCAAAGAGAACGCTGTTAAAATTGAGCATCTTGACAACTTGGACAAATTAGTTTACGACAAATTAAAGGACTTCAAACTGATTATGATTGGAGAAATGCACGGGACAAACGAACCTGCAAACTTTCTCATCGGACTTACTGAGTTATTTGCAAATCACAAAGACACTGTTCAAGTTGGTTTTGAAATTCCAAGTGAGTTGATGACAACTTACAGTCGCTTATTGACAGACAGTAGCGTTTTTCAATCAGACTTTTTTTCAAAAAATTCGGTTGACGGGAGAGCATCATTTGCTTGGGCAAACGCAATCACTCGACTGACAAAAAATTCAAGAGTTCAAATTTTCTTTTACGACATTAATAAATCAGAGAGTAAAGATTTTCAGGACAGAGACAGCTTAATGTATATAAAAATCAAGCAAAAAATAATTGAACATCCAAATTGGCGGACAATTACATTAAGCGGAAACGTTCACAATATGAAACTTAAATTCAGAGATAAACCGACAGCAGCTTATTATCTATGTAACGACAAAGACTTTAACTTAATTGACAAGATTTGCACACTAAATCACTATTACCAAAGTGGGACAATGCTTAACAACATTGGAAACGGTTTAGAACTTAGACAGGTCAACAATAATCCATCAGTTTTTTCCGAGACGTTTGACTTTAATAATTATCTATATTTATATCCGACAGCAGACACATACAATGGAATATTTTTCACAAAAAATGTAACAGCTTCAGAATTGACAAACAAAAAACAGACGACAAACAAATGAACGAAGGAAGGGCAGCCGATAACAGCACATTTGCAATAGGCGGGGTGACGTGCTTCTATGACACATTTGTGGTTAAAGAAAGTTCAGTTCTCCGAATGAACATTTGTGCTGCAAAGCCCACCCATCGCAAATCTGCAAACCGTTATGCCCAATGCTAAGCGACAAGAACCAAATCGGCAATAGTTCGCAAACTTTCAGCACCATCATATTCATCAACCTCGAAAGCCGTGCCAACAGGTAGCCAATGTATTGATAAACCGCCAGAACCACCAGCGTAAATATCAATACCCAAGTTTTCTTTTACCCATTCATCGTCAATTTCTCCCCTTCTTCCTTGTTCCACCATTTCAACCAATTTAGGGTGAAATAACAGTTGCTGGTGTTCTGTGTTCCAAGAATACCATCCTGCACCAAATCCGTGTGAGATAAGCACGGCAACTTTTCCATCTCTAATTACTTTTTCCATTTTATTTCAATTTAAAGTTTACTAATCAAAAAGCACTGGGCATAACAGCAGTTTTGCGTTATGGCGGTTTCAGTGCTAAATTCAACCGCAGTTCCCTGTATCAGCTTTAGTGCTATCGGTCAAGTAAGTGCTACTAATCCGCCACAAACGCAAAACTGCAAAACGTTATATGCCATTATAGGAGGACACCAACAAGCAATAAGCAAGACAAGAAAGATTAGAAGCAATATTTAAGAAAAATGAAAGACAGCAATTCACTATTTCAAATTACCTTACTCAAAACAATTATTGTCATATATTTCTTATACATTCTATTTAACTTACTAGGCAGTCGTGTTAGTTTTTTCCATGACAATGCGGAATTTGGAATTTGGGCATTTATCAGCTTTGTATTGATTTCCAGTTTTATATTGTTTGTTGATATTGCTATTATATTATTGATTACTAAATCATTTAAGGATAAAAACAAAAGAGCATATATTCTGATTTTTCAAACAATCGTTTGTGTCATTGTTTACTTTGGGCTCAACTATATGTTCAAAAACGCAGACAAGTGGAATGAATCCGTGATTAATGAAAGTCAGAGTTTACAAACGGACTCGTCTGATAAACAACTACATGAAATTTATATCAAAGACAAATCACATTACGACCAATCATTTATTGACGGATTAGCAGATTATAAAGAGCCAATAAAATTAATCGACAACTATATCATTACAGGTAAAGACACAACATATTTTCCTGACGACCTAAGTTTAAATAAAGTCACAACCTTTAAAGCAACTAAAGACAATAATAAATTTGTGTTGACAGTTACAAGAACCAATTTAACCAATCTGACTTATAACTTTCAACTCACAGACAAAGACAACAAAACCCTTGACACCAAATCGGGAAAAGCAATTTTAGGTTCAATGTTTTTCTTAGCTTCAGAAAATGACGAAGACAGCCAAACTGGTGACGGTTACGGTAGCTGTGAATATTGGGACAAAGTAAATGACTGTTGGTTTGCAATTAGAGTTGGAATTGGCAAAGACAATAACGGAGACCAAAGAGCAATGTTGAACTACGGTTGTAGTGACAAAAGCAAACAAACTTTAAACTTAGACCAATGCCCTACTCTTCGGACAGATTAAAAACGGCATATAACAGCGGCTAAAAAAAATTGGCTGCATTGTACTTCTAATGAAAATTTATTTTACATTTGAATTATGGTTTCCAAATGAAAGTTTGTGTTTCAAAATCGCCAACTTTCTTTAGCCGCAAATCGTTATGCGGCAGTGTTGGACGAGAACCGAAAAACTGCATTTAGACAAAATCACTTTCCATTTCGTGGCGACAATTACACAATAAAATTATTTAGCAATGTGTTGACCTCACTAAACTTAGTCGACCCAATATTTCGACAAGCTCACTAACCAACACGACCTCACAAAACGTATCGACCTAACCGTAGACACAAAAAAGTGTG
>JBKDJY010000060.1:0-19840 GCA_046345275.1 Bacteroidota bacterium | reverse complement strand
AGCAGGTGAGCCAGCATTTCTCAAACCTTGTCTAACAATGGTATCAACTAATTGATAGTAAAACCCTGATGAAGGAATGGCTGAATTAAAGGGTATAGTCTGACTGAATGTTTGACTTACATTCAATGTCAATAGCAGAATTAAATATAAATTTTTCATGTGAACTCGATGTTTAAATTTATTCATTGGACGATCAAAATTCGTCAAGGTTTAATCAGCGTGCAAAATTATTAGATGATGAGTTGACTTTCTTGCATTCCTGTTTTTTATGTCGGTTTATCGTGGCTGAAAATGTCAAAAAGATTCATTCTGCTTGTGAAAGGTCGTCCTACCATTGGCTATAACGGTTTCGGGCTTGGCGAAGGTGGCGATTTTCACCACAAATGTTGATGCGGAGAACCAATGTTTGATTAACCACAAATGTGTCTGCGGAGCACTGAACCGCCACTTTTGCCAAACCCGTGTTATGGGCAGTATTTACTTCTTTCTCAACCATACACATAGTTGCATACCCGTGTTTGTCCAACGCATATATGGTTTCAGAATGTAGTCAGCTATTTTCGGCATAAAAGTTTGGCAAACATAATATTCGTGAAAAGCCAATTCATAGCTGTGCTGCCTTGCGTGCTCTTCAAATGATTTAAGTCCAAATTCGTGTAAGTGAAACGGCTCATGCATTGGACTTAAATTACCAACATAGTCAGTCCCTTTAAGTTTGTAAAACAAGTTGATTATTTTTCCAATTAACCAATCAGATGAAGGAACTTCAATGTGGATTATTCCATTCGGTTTTAGCCATTTCAGAGCTTTCAGAATTGAGTCAGAAGGGTCATACAAATGTTCCAAAACTGCACCGAACGAAATAAAGTCAAAATGATTTTCAGGATATTCAACTTCTTCAATCATTCCCAATTTCAATCTTTCAGGATTGATGCCCATTTTTGAAATGGCTCTTTCATAAAACTGTTTTGAAGGTTCAAAACCATACGTTTCAAATCCCGATTTAGACAAAGCAATCATTTGTTTTCCCAAACCTGCACCAATGTCTAACGATTTCATTCCGTCTTTAAAGTCAAGTATTTTTTTTAGTCTTTCAATTTCGCCCTGAAAATAGTTGTCAGTAATTGTAAAATAATTTTCTTTCCAATAGTTTTCAGGTGGAACTCCATAGTGGTCTTGTATATCAAACGGTACAGGTTGCGGGTTTGAATAAATAAGACCGCAACCTGTACATTTTACAATCGTTGTCGTTATGCCGATTTTTTTCTTCGGATTTTTCCCTTGTGAACCATTTAGTCGCTTGCCAAGAATTTTATGTGTGCCTGATTTTGAACCACACATATTACAGTTGTCTATGTGATAAAAGTAATATCGTTTCTGATTGCTCATCTTTTTCTGTCTCCTTGTTTAATGTTGTTCGTTAATATTGCCCATAACTAGCTTATACCCGATACAAGACTTCGGTTATCTCGCTATAATTTGGTAGATAACCGAAACTGACTATCGGAAAGCAATATTCAAATTTATTCATAAATAATCAAACGGAGAAATAATTTTTTGTATGTTTTTGGTACTTACATGGGTATATATTTCAGTAGTTTTACTACTACTATGCCCTAATATTTCCTGTATATACCTTAAATCTGTCCCATTTTCTAATAAATGAGTTGCATAGCTGTGTCTTAGCCAATGTAATGTTATCGGTTTATTTATTTTCACCTTCTCTACGCCTTGTTTTAATACCAATTGTAAACTTCTTTCGTCATAAGGTGCGCCTTTAATCTGCCCTTCAAATAAATAATTAACTGGCTTATATAATTCGTAATACTCCCTGAGTATTTTTATTATTTTTTCGCTTAATGGAGCTATTCTATCTTTACGTCCTTTTGATTGCCTTATAAATACAACATTTCGTTTCGAATCAATATCTGTTGGCTTTAACCTAAGTAGTTCGCCGCATCTTAACCCACAACTATACATTAATGATAACATTGTTTTATGCTTTATATTACTATGGGCATTTAAAATCAACTTTACTTCCTCTTTGCTCAATACATTTGGTAATAATTTAGGGCGTTTAGGACGGTGTATTAATTCTGGATTTATTTTTTTGTTTTCAACCTTACTAAAAAACAATTTCACAGCATTTACCACTTGATTTTGATACGATGCTGAAAAATGTTTTGCCAAAATGTAGTGATTATTAAAATTAATCAAGTCATCATTCGTTATTTCTGTTATTGGTTTATCTGCATAATAACGTAAAAATGTTTTTAAAGCATCTATATAAGTTCCAATGGTGTTTTCACTGTATCGCTTAGATTGTAACCAAAACTTAAATCTTTCCATTTTTTGTAATACTTCTAATGGCAACTCAGATAATTCACCAGCTGGTTTTACAATCATTTCAACTTCCATTTTCTTAACCAACGGCTCTTCACAAACTTTCAAATCAGTATAATCCAAATAAAAATTTGGTTTTAGTAGCATAAACAAATCCTGTATAATGCTTTTATAAAATGGTAAATACCAACAATTCATCGTTTTACTCCAACGCATAGCTGTATTGGCTCTTAGCAAGTTATTTAAGTCATCGCGTTTGTTAAAAACAAGCTGAACTACTTCTTTATCTTTATGAAAAGCTGATTTTAGTTTAACTATTGGCAAATTATTCATATACCAAAATTAAATTAAAATGTAGCGTTTGATTGCTATATATTGTAGCAAAACGAGAATCACAAAAAAAGCCTGTCTACTTTCGTAAACAGGCTTTTATTTTTAAGAATTAATTTTTATTTAATTTCTTGAGCTGCTTCAATTGTAAATTCAACTTCAGCTGTTCCGTCCATATCAATACCATAATCTTTACAAACTACATCAAACTCACCTTCAAATCCTGCTACATTCATTTTGTATTCTTCAATAGCTTTTGTACCCCTCTAGCGCAAGCATTAGCGCAGCGGTGCTTGTGTTTTCTCGCTCATCTATATTTTGTTTGAACGTAGTTGTGTTGTTAATCCTGAGGTTATTATCATCACATTTTTATTTTAAAGAAAGTACCAGCGAAGCCATTGTGTGGCATTATTAATGCATACACCGCAAAGCTTGGATTAAGAAATTTGCCATGTTTTATCCTGAAAAACTAGCATAAAATTTTGCTCGTTAGGCATTGCTAGAAATAGGTTTGCGGGTTTAAGAAGTTAAATGAAACGTTAAGAGAAAAACACATTTTTGTTTATCACACCGAGTACTTCTCCCCTCAATTCTTTTCCTATAAATCCTGAGTTTTTATTTGTGGAAACGAGGTGTGATTTATTAAATACAAAAGTTTTATTTGGATTAAACAATGTCAGGTTTGCCGCTTCACCTTCTTTAATGGTAACATTTTTTATTCCTAAAATGGTCCGTGGATTTTTGGTTAAAGCATCTATGATGCTGCTCAGTGAAACCTTTGTGCCCAAGGCCTTATTTAAAACTGCAAAGCAACTTTCTAAACCCACCATGCCATTATCCGCCAAATCAAACTCCAAATCTTTGCTTTCTATATCCTGAGGGTTATGATCACTGACTATAACATCAATTGTTCCATCTATAATGCCTTTCTTTAAAGCTTCTATGTCCTCTTTAGTTCTTAAAGGAGGATTTACTTTAAAGATTGTATCAAAGTTTTCCAATTCATTTTCATCCAACAATAAATTATAGGCAGCAACTCCACATGTTACATTCAGTTTTTTTACTTTTGCTTTCCTTATCAAATCAACACTTCCTTTTGTACTTATTGTAGGAATATGCATTTTACCACCTGCATATTCTAAAATTTGAAGATTACGTTGAAGCATCAATTCTTCAGCTAGAGCCGGAATACCTTTTAAGCCCAATTGAGTTGACAGAACGCCTTCGTTTATTTGGCCTTCTGCTGAAATGGTTCTATCATCACAATGTGTAATGATAAAACTATTAATATTATTTGAATATTGGAGTGCTCTTAAAATTAATCCAGCATCTTTGATTGGTTTTTTATAGTCGCTAAAAGCAATGGCTCCAGAAAGTTGCATATCATACATTTCTGATAAATCTTTTCCTTCTTTATTATGACTGATGGTGCCAATTGGAAACACATCTACTAAGTTTGCTTTTGATTTATTAACGATATAATCAATTTGAGCTTTATTATGAAGTGGGGGATTTGTTCCACTCATCACAGTCACTCCTGTAAAGCCGCCTTTTGCCGCAGCTTTCAAACCATTTTCAAGTGTTTCTTTATGTTCATTTCCTGGATCACAAAAATTAGCTTGCAGATCTAACCAGCCAACAGATACATGTAAATCTTCACTTTCTATTGTTTTTATACCCTTTTCAGCACTTACTTTTTTATTAATTTGAGTAATGATGCCATTTCTTATTAAGATATCAACTACTTTTCCATGGTGTTGGCTAGCAGAGTCAATGATAGTTGCTTGTTTAATTAATAAATTCATAGGTCTAAATTATTGTTTTTTTATTGTCATTTGGAATGCCCAATTTAGCCATTTGTATTGGCGCTAATCACAAACATGGGTATTTCATCATTTATCATTTTGGTCATTGGCATTTAAAAAGCGAGCAAAAATATTAATAAGCTAAAAATAGCAAATCAAAATGAAAGCTCCGTAAATTTTATTTTTCTAATTTTGAGAAGTTTAAAAGTTTTAACATAAAAAATCATTTTACATATAAATCGGAACTTCATAAATAAACTGAAACAGAAAAGAAACTCAAATTATTAAACAATTATTTTCATTTTGCAAGTGTCCAAAAAGCAATTTGCTTTGTTAGGGATGTTATCATTAAAAAACCAAATTGATATCAAACAGCTAACAAGCATGAAATTTTTAGTAATTTTTTTAAATCATATAAAAATCATACTTAAGAAATAAATTTTAATTTTTATAATTCAATCATGACAAATTCAAATGGCAAGGCCACAACAATTAAAAAGACATTTAGCAGAGAAACATCTGTAAATATTGACATTGAAGCAGCACCAAAAAAAATTTGGGAATTGCTTACAAATGCTAAAAATTATCCAACATGGAATTCAACTGTAATTTCTATTGAAGGAAATATTTCAAAAGGAGAAAAAATAAAACTCAAATCATATCTAGATCCGAAAAGGGTTTTTAAACTTTCCGTTAAAGAATTTGAGCCAGAAAGAAGATTAGTTTGGGGCGATGCATTAGGTAAAAGAGAACACACATTGACGCAAAGCCAAAACGGCAATACAAAGGTCTTTATCACAGAAAAAATAGGAGGCCCCTTATTTCCATTGTTTGCAAAATTAATCCCTTCATTTGACGAATCATTTGAAAAGTTTGTAAACGACTTAAAAAAAGAAGCTGAGAAAAAATAGCTTTAAGAGAAGATCCAATCGGTTTAAAAATCCTAATCTTTATCAGAAAACATACTTGCAAATTGATTAGAATTTGTAAAACGGATCATTCTTAAAACGGATTCAAACATTCAAATTTGAAAATTAAGTTGTAATGTTATTTTTCCATTCGGAAAATAATCCAAAAAACGTAATAACGCAGATATTGAATTAAGTTTTATATTCACACTTTCTTTAAGAATACAATGGAATCAAATAAAGTAAGACAAACATTTCTTGATTTTTTTAAATCAAAAGGCCATCAAATTTTGCCATCAGCTCCAATGGTTGTAAAAGGTGACCCTACCTTAATGTTTATAAATAGTGGGATGGCTCCTTTTAAAGATTTGTTTTTAGGCAATGCTCCAATCAAATATCCTAGGGTTGCAGATACTCAAAAATGTTTAAGAGTAAGTGGTAAGCATAACGATTTAGAAGAAGTTGGTGTTGATACCTATCACCATACCATGTTTGAAATGCTTGGTAATTGGAGTTTTGGCGATTATTTTAAAAAAGACGCCATTACGTGGGCTTGGGAATTATTAACCAATGTGTATCAAATTGATAAGGATAGATTGTACGTTACGATTTTTGAAGGAAGTTCTGAAGAAAACGTTCCCTTTGATCAAGAAGCATATGATATTTGGAAATTATTAATACCAGAAAATCGAATTTTAAAAGGGAATAAAAAAGATAATTTTTGGGAAATGGGTGATACTGGACCTTGTGGGCCTTGCACCGAAATTCATTATGATGGGAGATCAGATGATGAAAGAAAAAAAATTGATGGCGCAACGCTTGTAAATAATGATGATCCACAGGTTATAGAAATTTGGAATAATGTTTTTATGGAGTTTATGCGTAAAGCAGACAGGTCTTTGGAGAAATTACCGGCTCAACATGTTGACACAGGAATGGGATTCGAACGATTAGTAAGGGTTTTACAAGGTAAACAATCTAATTATGATACAGATGTATTTACTCCTTTATTAAATAGCATTGAAAAGATTAGCGGACTTCATTACAAACCTGAAACCGAAGAACAAGATAAAAAACAACTCCTTGTGAACATAGCCATGAGGGTTATAGCAGATCACATCCGAACAATTTCATTTTCAATTGCCGACGGACAACTACCAAGTAATACTGGTGCTGGGTATGTTATTAGAAGAATATTGCGCCGAGCAATCAGGTATGGTTACCAATCTTTAAATATTAAGGAACCATTTTTGTATCGCATCGTTCAAACATTGGTAAATCAATTAGGCGCTCAATTCCCAGAATTGAATGCGCAAAAAGCACTCATTGAAAAAGTAATAAAAGAAGAAGAAATTTCATTTTATAAAACTTTGGAATTTGGACTAAAGCGAATTGAACAAGTTTGTATCGATGTAAAATCTGCAAACAAAAGCAAAATCATTGATGGTAAAACAGTTTTTGAATTATACGACACCTTTGGTTTTCCAGTTGATTTAACCTCATTAATTGCTCGCGGATATGATTTAAGCATAAATGAAGAAGAGTTTAATTTTTATTTAAATGAGCAAAAATCCCGTTCAAGAGCAGCGACCACCAGCGATGCGGAAGATTGGATTATTTTAGAAACAACAGAAGCTTCGAAAAATTTGACAGAATTTGTGGGATATGATGAACTAGAATGTGAAACGAAAATTATTAGGTATCGAAAATCAAAATCAAAAAATAAAGAACAATATCAAATAGTTTTGAATAAAACCCCTTTTTATGCTGAAAGTGGTGGGCAAATTGGTGATACTGGAACACTTGAAAGCATTCATGAAAAAATATACATTAATGATACAAAAAAAGAAAATGGAATGATTATCCATTTTAGCGATAAAATTCCTGTTAACATTCAAGCTAATTTTACAGCGAAAGTAAATAAACAAAAACGTTCATTTACTGAAAATAATCACAGCGCAACGCATTTATTACATGCAGCATTGCGTAAAATTTTAGGGACGCATGTCGAACAAAAAGGAAGTTTGGTAAATGACGAATATTTACGATTCGATTTTTCACACTTCTCAAAAATTTCTGAAGAAGAATTACATGATATTGAAAAAATAGTAAATACTAAAATAAGGGAAAATATAAAAAGTAGTATTCAACAAATGACCATCGAAGAGGCTAAAAAAACTGGTGCAATGGCCTTGTTTGGTGAAAAGTATGGTGATGTTGTTCGCGTTGTTGAATTAGACAAAAATTATTCTATTGAATTGTGTGGTGGAACTCATGTTAATGCCACTGGGCAAATTGGTTTTTTTAAAATAACTTCTGAAAGTGCAGTTGCCTCAGGAGTTAGGCGAATTGAAGCTGTTACAGCACTTAAGTTTGAGGAATTTTTTGATAATCAAACAAACACCTTAAACGAAGTTAAAACATTATTGAAAAACAACAAGGATGTTGTGAAAAGTCTAAGTAACGTTATCTCAGAAAATGCGGACTTACAAAAACAACTTCAATTATTATTAAAAGAAAAGGCACAAGAAATCAAAAAACAATTACTTGAAAAAATTGAAAATAAAAATGGGATTAATTTGATTGTAGAAAAAATTATTTTTAACAGCGCTGATGAAATAAAAAATATCTTGTTCGAAATTCGCAACCAAATCCAAAATTGCGTATGCGTGTTAGCCGCTGAAGTTAATGGAAAGCCGAGTATATCCGTCATCATTGATGATGAATTGGTGAAATCCAAAAAACTAAATGCAGGAAGTATTGTTAAAGAATTAGCAAAGGAAATTAATGGGGGTGGCGGTGGACAAGACTTTTATGCACAAGCTGGAGGAACTAAATTAGAAGGATTGAACGCTGTACTATTAAAAGCAAAAAATTTGTTTTAAATATCTACTTAAAAGTAAAGTTCGTTTAAGCTAGAAATTAAAGGTTAGGTTTATTCTACCCAACTTTTATAATACTTTCCGTCATCAATACCCATCGCTTCTTCAGAAACTTTAAGCGGTTTAAAGGTATCTATCATCACAGCTAACTCTTTCGTCAATGTTTGCCCTATGCTTCGCTCCATAGCGCCAGGCGCGGGTCCGTGTGGTATTCCTTTAGGATGTAAAGTAATATGACCTTGCTCTATATTATTCCGACTCATGAAATCGCCTTCTACATAATATAAGACTTCATCACTATCAATATTACTATGATTATATGGCGCAGGAATTGCCAAAGGATGATAGTCATATAAGCGAGGCACAAATGAACAGACTACAAAATCTGATGTTTCGAAAGTTTGATGAACAGGCGGTGGCTGATGAACCCTACCAGTTATGGGTTCAAAATTATGAATACTAAACCCATATGGAAAATTATATCCATCCCATCCCACCACATCAAAAGGATGAGTGGCATAAACAAATTCATGAATAATTTCTTCCTTTTTAATTTTAATCAAAAAATCGCCTTTTTCGTCGTGCGTGTCCAATTCCGTCGGCAACTTAAAGTCACGTTCGCAAAATGGCGAGTGCTCTAAAAGTTGCCCAGATGAAGATTTATAACGTTTTGGTGTAAAAAATGGTGCGAAGGATTCAATATATAATAATCTATTTTCTGAAGTTTCAAATTCTATTTGATAAATGATTCCTCTTGGAATGATTAAATAATCTCCATATTCAAATGAGATATTTCCCATCAATGTTTTTAATTTCCCTTTTCCTTTATGGACAAAAATAAGTTCATCTGCATCCGCATTTTTATAAAAATAATCTTTCAAGCTTTGACTGGGCGCGGCTAATCCAATATGGCAATCATTATTAAACAAAACTGTTTTTCTACTCTCTAAAAAATCAGCAGTTGGTTTTATTTCAAAACCTTTTAGTAGAAGGGATTTGATGTTTTTTTCAACGGCAACCTTAGGTTCAACAGAATAACTTTTTAAAATTTCTTTTACCTGCGTAGGTCGATGGGTATGATAAAGCAAAGAAGAATGGTTATTAAATCCTTCGGTTCCGAATAGCTGTTCGTAATAAAATTTACCATGAGGAGACTTAAAAATGGTATGTCTTTTTTGTGGGATAGACCCTAATTTATGATAAATAGGCATACGTCTTTTTTTATTCTAAAGATAGGTTATTTTTTACCATTTCTGATAAATTTGGTCTTAATCTACTTTTATAAACCGATAAACATTCCATCTCGTTTTTAATTCTTCTTTTTCTCAATTCTCGCTGTTGCTCTATTGGCAAAGCTATAATTTCCATACAGTATGGGGTGCAGCATCCTTGCATTTGTGAGGCGCATTCTGAACATTGTATAAAGAGTAAATGACAATCATCGTTCTTGCAATTTACATGAGTATCGCATGGTTTTCCACACTGATGACAATTTGATAGAACGTCATTTGTTATCCTTTCACCTATTCTTTCATCAAAAACAAAATTTATTCCTCTAAATTTACTTTCAAGCTTTTGTTCTTTTACTTCATTGGCATACTGAATGATGCCTCCTTGTAAATGATTAACATTTTTAAACCCTTTATATTTTAAGTATGCACTTGCCTTTTCGCATCTTATACCTCCAGTGCAATACATAATTACTTTCTTGTTTTCCTGCCCCTTTAAATGTTCTAATACCAAAGGCAATTCTTCTCGAAAAGTATCTGCATCCGGGCAAAATGCCGAATCAAATCTACCAACTTCGCTTTCATAATGATTTCGCATGTCAACTACGATTGTATTAGTATCTTCAATAGCCTTATTAAAATCCGCCGCATTTAAGTAAGTTCCAGTATTTGATGGGTCAAAATCTTTATCATTGATGCCGTCTGAAACAATTTTATCCCTCACTTTTATAGCCAGTTTATAAAACGATTTACCATTATCGTCAACCGCTATTTTAAATGGGATATGATTAAATCGGCTGTCTGAATAAAAGTGATTAACAAACGCATCATAATTATTCTTAGGAATAGACATCTGAGCATTGATGCCTTCTTGAGCCACGTAAATTCTGCCAAAACAATTAAGCTTTGTCCATTCAATAAATAAATGATCTCTTAATTCTTTTGGATTTTCAATAAACACATACTTGTAAAATGAAACGGTAATGCGTTTGATAATTTCTTTCTTCAAACGAAATTTAAGTTCTTCCTTATTAACCCTGTTTCTTAATTCTATCATCACTCAAAAAGATACAATTACAAGTTATACTATTTTTAGTTTTAAAATTATTTAATTAGGTTTGCAAAGGTAGTAAAAATCATAAAGAAAAGTACTGATTATAATCATGTTCGATAAAGAAGATAAAATATTAATCATTGGCTCTGGCGGTCAAATAGGGATAGAATTAGCTCAAGAATTGAGTTTATTATATGGCTCAGAGAATGTAGTAGTGGCCGATTTAAAGCCAATAACAAGTTTACCGAACAATCCATTTGAGCAATTAGATGTCTTAAATAAGGAGGATTTGTTTGCTGTTGTAAAAAGACATGGAATTAAACAAATTTATTTATTAGCGGCCCTATTGTCGGCCACAGGAGAACAAAATCCAATGTTTGCTTGGAAGTTAAACATGGAAGGACTGTTTAATGTTTTGGATTTAGCTAAAGAAAAGCATATTAAAAAAATTTATTGGCCAAGTTCAATTGCAGTTTTTGGACCTACAACCCCAAGGGTAAATACACCTCAGTATACTGTTATGGAGCCTTCTACAATATACGGAATCAGCAAACAAGCTGGAGAAAGATGGTGTGAATGGTATTTTAGAAAATTTGATGTGGATGTAAGAAGTCTTCGCTACCCTGGGCTAATTGGTTGGAAATCGGCTCCTGGCGGAGGGACTACTGATTATGCGGTGCATATATTTCACGAAGCTTTAAAGAATAAATTTTATGAATGCTTTTTAAGCGAAAAAACAACTTTACCCATGATGCATATGGAAGATGCAATTAGGGCGACCATCGAAATTATGCATGCATCTGGTAATGATATAAAAATAAGAGGCAGTTATAATTTGGCAGGCATTAGCTTTAGTCCAGAGCAAATTGCGGAAGAAGTTAAAAAGCACATTCCAGAATTCAGAATCTCCTATAAACCTGATTTTAGACAAGCCATTGCTGATAGTTGGCCACAAAGTATTTCTGACGATGAAGCCAGAAAAGACTGGAATTGGAAAATTAAATATGATTTGCCGTCGTTGGTTGAAAACATGTTGAAAAACTTAGCATAGATTTTGATTTTAATTCGCGTAACTTTATAACCATGTTCAATCGTAAAACGAGGAGTAAGTAATAAAAATAAATCGACAAATGAAAGCGCACAATTTATTTAATATTTTATTCTGTAGTTAAAAATATATTTTCTAATTTAGTGCAATGGCTTTAATTGTTAAAAACCACAATGCTATGAAAAAAATATACTTTTTATTTATTTTTTTAGTTTCTCAAATCATTCATAGTAAATCTCAGTCTTATGAGTTAGGTGGCATTAGTGGTAAAGACACGATAAATAAAAGCGACGCCTTAGGGAAGAAACAAGGTAAGTGGATTATAAAAGGCAAACACAAACCAGGGTCTTGTTTTAGTGAAGAACAAAAAGCAGAAGAAGGCAAATACAATGATAATAAGAAAATCGGAAAATGGTTAGAGTACTACTGTAATGGTAATTTAAAAAATCAATTAACCTTTCAAAACGGCAGACCTGATGGGTACGCAATTATGTATCATGAAAATGGAAAAATATCAGAAGAAGGCAATTGGAAGAATAATAGATGGACTGGCCCGTATAAATTATACTACGAAAATGGCCAACCACAGCACGAGTTTAATTTTAATGCAAGTGGTAAGAGAGAAGGCCCAGTAAAATATTATTATGAAGATGGTCAAATTGCCATTGAAGGAACTTTTGTTAACGGGAAAGAAGCAGGAGTTATAAAGGAATACCATCCAAATGGTGATTTGAAAGCCGAAAAAACGTTTAATGATGGCGCGGTGGATGTAGCTTCTATAAAGGAGTATGAACCTAAAAAACCAATCATAAAAGTTGTAGAAAAAATTGAAGGACCAAAAGCGATTGTGAATGCAGATGAAAATGTAAATGGTGGTGGTTCTAAAAATAGAGGAGCGCTCATTTTAAATGGTCAAAACACAACCTACAATAAAAACAAACAAATTACCAAAGATGGCTTCTTTAAAGATAATCGTTTAATGGATGGGAAACAGTACATTTATGATGCAAATGGTATATTGCAAAGAATAACAGTATACAAAAACGGCAATTACGTTGGTGATGCACCAGTAGAGAACTAACATAATACTTTTCAAAAGAAATGAAGACGGCTAATAACCGTCTTTTTTTTTGCTAAATTTGGAAGCTTATTTTAATTATGGAAAAGCTGCTAATTTACAATACTCTCAAAAGAAAAAAAGAAGAATTTAAAGCCATAGATCCTCCTTTTGTGGGTATGTATGTTTGTGGGCCAACTGTTTATAGCGAAGTGCATTTAGGAAATTGCAGAACTTTTGTTTCCTTTGATATTATTTACCGCTATTTACTTCATTTAGGCTACAAAGTAAGATATGTTAGAAATATTACTGACGCAGGTCATTTAGAAGGAAATCAGGATGAGGGAGATGACAAGTTTGCCAAGAAAGCAAAACTCGAGCAACTCGAGCCAATGGAAATAGTTCAAAAATATACGGTAGGTTTTAGAGATGTAATGTCTATTTTTAATGCCTTACCGCCTAGTATAGAACCTACCGCCACTGGCCATATCATTGAACAACAAGAAATAACAAAAAAAATAATTGAAAAGGGATTAGCTTACGAGCACAATGGCAGCGTATACTTTGATGTAGAAAAATACGCTAAAAAAAATAATTATACTGAGTTAACAGGTCGGAAATTAGAGGAATTACTTGATAACACAAGAGAATTAGAGGGGCAGAAAGATAAAAAAGGGCGCTTAGATTTTGCACTTTGGATTAAAGCAAAGCCTGAGCACATTATGAAATGGCCTAGTCCATGGGGAGTAGGTTTTCCAGGCTGGCATATTGAATGCTCTGCTATGAGTACCAAATACCTCGGAGAAAATTTTGATATACATGGTGGCGGCATGGATTTACAAGCTACTCATCATACGAACGAAATAGCACAAAACGTTGCCTATTGCGGAAAATCACCTGCCAATTATTGGGTACATACCAATATGCTTACTGTAAATGGGCAAAAAATGAGTAAATCATTGGGTAATAGTTTTCTTCCTCATGAATTGTTTACTGGTAATCATTTATTGTTAAGCAAAGGTTTTAGCCCTATGACGGTTCGTTTTTTTATGATGCAAACTCACTATAGGAGCACCTTAGATTTTAGCGATGACGCATTAGTAGCATCAGAAAAAGGATATTTAAAAATAATGGAAGCCTATAAAACTTTGCAAAAATTAAAACCTTCTCAAATTTCAAATGAGGATATAAAATCATTAGAGAGAAAATGTTATGATGCAATGAATGATGATTTTAACACACCCATTTTAATAGCACATCTATTTGAAACCGTAAGAATTATAAATTCAACGTATCACGAAAAAATAAGTCTCAGTCAAACTGACATTGAGATTTTGAAAAACATATATCAGCATTTTGTTTTTGATGTAATGGGCCTAAAAAAGGAAAATGAATCTGAAAAATCAATTGAGGTTTTGAATCAGGTCATGAATTTAGTTTTAGACTTAAGAGCAAAAGCAAAAGCTAATAAAGACTTTGTTACCTCTGATGAAATTAGAAACAAACTAACCGAGGCGGATATCATTGTTAAAGATTTAAAAGATGGCTCATCTTGGAGCATTTAAATTAATTAGTATATCAATGAAGTATTCTAAAATAATTTATTTGCCAGTCATTTTAATTTCTTGCGAATCAAGCGTAACACATGATGTAAAAAGTTCACAAAGTGATATAAAATCTTCAAGAACTCCCAATATCTCATTTAGTATTACAAATACTTATCCCCATGATATAAATGCATTTACCGAAGGATTTCTATTTCACGAAGGCAAGTTATTTGAAAGTACAGGTGCTCCAGAATACCTACCAAAGACAAAATCTCTATTTGGAATAGTAAATTTAGAAAATGGAAACATTGATTCTAAAGTGGAGATTGACAAATCAATTTATTTTGGAGAAGGGATATCCATTTTAAAAAATAAAATTTATCAGTTAACATATAAAAACCAAATTGTATTTGTTTACGATGCCAAAACTTACAAAACTATTGCAAAATACACTTACCCAAACAAAGAAGGATGGGGGTTAACCAACGATGGCACTCATTTAATAATGAGTGACGGCACCAATCATCTTACTTTTTTCGATGAAAAATTTAACTTAAAAAAAACATTAGAGGTATCTGAAAATGGTTATGCAGTTGATCTCATTAATGAACTTGAATATATCAATGGTTATATCTATGCGAACATATATACTAAGCACGAAATTGTAAAAATTGATCCTACAACGGGAAACATCATAGGCAAGTTAGATATTGCTAGTTTATATCAAAATAGCATTTCTAAAAATCCATACTCACTCGAAACTAATGGAATTGCTTATGATTCAACAACAAATAAAATACTGGTCACAGGTAAAATGTGGCCAAATATCTATGAAATCAATTTTAACCACTAAATAAAAAGCAAAATGACTAAACTAACTATTATTATTTTAATCGCATCCACTGCACTTTCCAAGGGACAATCCAAAAAACTACCTGATGTTTTTGAGGATTGTTATGTTGTGACACTCAAAAACGACACATTAAGAGGCCAATTAAAACTGCCTAAAAAAAAGGAATCAGAATTATACGCAAAAATTAATTTTAAAGACAAGCAAAATAAAGTGAAAGTATTTACTCCTGAAAAAATCAAAGGGTATTGTTATAAAGATTATTTTTATTTAAGCGCTTATCGGGATAATAAATCGTGTTTTTTTAAAATATTAAGTAAAGGAAAAGCACAATTAATGCTTGTAAATTATGAACATTTTGATGGAGTAGCAATTGAAGAAATAAACGAGTACTGTGTTTATACCGAAGGGAAAGAAGAAAATTTAAAAGTGCTAAATGAAGAAGGATTGAAAAAACAGTTAAAAGATATTTTTAAAACCAACAAGGAACTTACTCAAAAAATATCTGAGCAAAAAGAAATTCCGATGAAAAGTGAAGTACTTCAATCTTACTTCAATGAATTTAATGCAACTAAAAATTTGTAAATGATTACAAAAGACACTCCAAAAAAGTTATTTCTTCTTGATGCGTTTGCTCTTATTTACAGAGCACACTTTGCTTTTAGTAGCAATCCTCGGATCAGTTCAAAAGGACTAAACACCTCAGCAATTTTTGGATTTACAAATACCTTACTCGAGATATTAACCAAAGAAAAACCAACACACATAGCGGTAGTTTTTGATACGCCAGAGCAAACCGCGCGCCATGTTGAATTTGAAGCCTATAAGGCTCATCGTGAAGAAATGCCAGATGATTTACGTTTAAGCCTTCCTTATATTCATCAGTTAATTGAAGGGTTTAATATTCAAATTATTAAAACCCCGGGTTTTGAAGCCGATGATGCAATCGGAACTTTAGCAAAAGTAGCGGAATTGAAAGGGTTTACGACGTATATGATGACGCCAGATAAAGATTATGGACAGTTGGTTGATGAAAACACTTTTATTTATAAGCCAGCCAGAATGGGAAATGGGGCAGAAATACTTGGCCCAGAAGAGATTTGTAAAAAATGGGAAATACAAAGTGTTTCTCAATTGATTGATATTTTGGGTTTTATGGGGGATAAAGCAGATAATATTCCAGGTATTCCTGGAGTAGGAGAAAAAACAGCCATTCAACTTGTCAAAGATTATGGCAGTATGGAAAAACTATACGAAGACACCAGCAAGCTTAAAGGAAAATTAAAAGAAAAAGTTGATAATAATAAGGATTTAGCAATCCAATCAAAACGCTTAGCAACAATTATTTTAGATGTTCCTGTAGAATTTAATGAAAACGAATTAGTTCTTAAAGAAATAAATAAAGAAGCGCTCAAAGAACTTTTTTTAGAACTTGAATTTAGGGGAATTGCACAAAAATTACTTGGAGAAGACATTGGCAGCCCAACAAAATCTAATCCTGTTGCCAGCCCTTCATCTAAAGTTTCTTCAAAACCAATCATCAACGATTTATTCAGTTCGGTAGAAGAACAAAAAGAAGAGCAAATAGATAAAGTTGCAGAAGAAGAATTCGAAATAAAAAAATTCAAAACAATAAAAGATAATTCTGTTGATTACATCTTATGTCATTCAAAAGAATCTATTTCAAATTTAATTTCTATTTTACAAATAAATTCTCAGTTTTGTTTTGATTCGGAAACGACGGATTTAAATACCATCAATGCTCAAATTGTTGGCATGTCTTTTTCAATCAAGGAAAATCAGGCTTACTATATTCCAGTTTCAGAAAACAAAGGAGAGGCACAGCAATTAATTAATTTATTTAAACCCCTATTTTTAGATGAAACAAAAACTTTAATTGGTCAAAATATAAAATACGATTTGCAAGTATTAAAAAATTATGGCGTTGAAATAAAAAATAAATTATGGGATACAATGGTTGCTCATTTTTTATTTATGCCCGACATGCGTCATAACATGAATATTTTGGCTGAAACATATTTAAATTATTCGCCCATCAGCATAGAAGATTTAATTGGCAAAAAAGGAAAAGATCAATTAAACATGCGCGATGTTTCAATAGATCTTATCAAGGATTATGCTGCTGAAGATGCTGATGTAACTTTAAAACTAAAAAACATATTTGAACTCAAATTAAAAAATGCTGGCGTTGATGGTTTGTTCAAAGAAGTGGAACTGCCTCTCATTGAAGTGTTAGCAGATATGGAACGTGAAGGCATAAATTTAGATGTAAAAGCACTAAAAGAATTTTCGATACAATTACAAGAAGACATAAATAAAGTTGATTTAGAAATTCAAGAATTAGCAGGCACAAAATTTAATATTTCGTCTCCAAAACAAGTTGGTGAAATTTTATTTGAATATTTAAAAATAATTGAAAAGCCTAAAAAAACAAAGACGGGACAATATGCTACCAGTGAAGACGTGTTATCAAAACTTGAAGGGAAACATCCCATTGTTTCAAAAATATTAGATTACCGTGAACTCGTAAAACTAAAATCAACCTATGTTGATGCTTTGCCATTATTGGTAAATGAAACCACACATCGTTTACACACAACGTTTAATCAAGTGGTTGCTGTTACGGGTAGATTAAGTAGTGATAATCCAAATTTACAAAACATACCAGTAAGAACAGAAAGAGGAAAACAAATACGCAAAGCATTTATACCACGCAGTGAAGATTACACTTTATTATGCGCCGATTATTCTCAAATTGAATTACGCATCGTTGCCTCTATTAGTGAAGATAAAAATATGTGCGAAGCTTTTAATTTAGGAAAAGATATTCATACCGCCACCGCAGCAAAGGTATATGGGATTGAAGAAAGCAAGGTAACAAAAGAAATGCGCTACAAAGCAAAAAGTGTAAACTTTGGAATTATATACGGACAAGGCGCTTTTGGCTTAGCAGAAAACCTTGCTATTTCTAGAACAGAGGCAAAAGAATTGATTGATAATTATTTTGCGCAATATGGCGCAATTAAAACCTATATGGAAAAGGAAATTAATTTTGCTCGAGAACATGGCTATGTTGAAACCCTCATGGGAAGAAGGCGCTGGTTAAATAACATCACATCAAATAGTCAAATGGAGAGAGCTTTTGCAGAACGAAACGCTATTAATGCTCCCATACAAGGCTCAGCCGCTGATATGATAAAAATAGCAATGATTAATATTCACAAAGAATTAAAATCATTGAATATAAAATCAAAAATGATTTTACAAATTCATGATGAATTGGTATTTGATGTTTATAAACCAGAATTAGAAACCATTAAACCAATTATTGAAAAACACATGAAAAATGCCTTGCCATTGAAAGTTCCAGTTGAAATAGCAATGGGTATTGGTGTAAATTGGTTAGAGGCACATTAAAATCATCTTTTACGCTAAAAGCCAACCAGCTGCTGTTTTTCAAAATCGTAAACTTTTAATTTAAAACAAGCAATGATATCTTTTGGTTTTAAAGATGTGGTTTTTGCTGCTTGTAATTCAGGAATTGCTTTCATTACTTCTGGTAATCTATAAAATGGAATTTGTGGATTTAAATGGTGAATATGGTGGAATCCAATATTAGCTGAAACCCATTGCAAAGGAGCGCTTAATTTCATATAGCTCGACGAATCTAACGCGGCTCCTTCATATGTCCAATCTTCATTCCCTACAAATGTGGCTCCTGGAAAATTATGTTGAGCATAAAACAAATATGCCCCCATGGCTCCAGAAATAAAATGCGGAATGGCGCACAATAAAATCCAAGTTTGCCAGCCCAAAAAATAAAAAACTAAGTATTGATATGAAAAATGAATCATTAATGCCACCAAAGAATCAATGTGCTTACTAAAACGATTGATAATTGACTTAATACACATCCCATAAAAAAACGCAAAAATATATCCAAATAAAATGGTAAGAGGATGTCTGATAAATAAATAATGAATCTGTTCCACTTTCGATAATTTTTCAAATTTTTGTTTGGTGTAAATCGGATAAGAACCGATACTCGCACTAAACAGTTTTGAATTATTTTTATGATGGTAATCATGGCTCCTACTCCAAATACCTGAAGGGGCCAAAACATAAAATCCGAAAATTGTAAAAATTATTTTTGCGAGGGGTGATTTATTTAATATGGCTTTATGTTGGTGATCATGGTAAATAACAAACATTCTTACAATTAAAAAACCAGATATAATGCTTGAAAGAATTTTTAAAGTCCAATGAAAATTATAAACAGTGCCAAATAAAAAAACAATTAAGAGCAACAAAGTAGTGATGGTATAAAACCAACTTTTTTTGCGGTCTTCTTTCGCAAATGGCTTTGTGGCTAGTATAAGTTGTTTTCCGCTTAACATTTAAATGGCAAATATATTATCTAAACCCTATTTATTCAAAAATGTTTATACCGAACCAACTTAAGTTTTGTTGTAGTTTTCATTTCCCTCATAAAAAACTCATTTTCAGGCACGATTATTGATATTAAATAACAAATATTTTTAGTGTAGTTTAGAGTTATAAGTTGAACGGGAAAGTTTCGGGGTAGTAGCCGAAACTTTCCTTTTCTTAGAAAAAATGAAGAAAAAGCTAGTCATTTTTTAATATTATACGATTGAAACTTTGAAAGAAATTTACTTTCAATTTTGATTATTAAGAATAATTATATACATTTAATTTACAAAAAAAAAATGCTAATGAAAAATTTAAATTATAAACAAAAACCAAAT
>JBKDJY010000059.1:0-8378 GCA_046345275.1 Bacteroidota bacterium | reverse complement strand
ACTCATCGTTTTTTTTTGTTTCAAGTAAATAACAGTCTCATCAAAGCCCTGAGATGTCTCATATGGCGTATGGATATGCGATTGACTTTCTAATGCTTTTTTTGATGAAAAATCATTTTTTAAAAACTCAACATAGCCTTTAATTTCTGAGGCTTGTATCCCTTTGGCTTTAGCAAATAAAATAGCTTCAGCTTCATTAAAAACGCCATTTTTATTGTATTCAACAAATTCTTTTTGCTCTAATACAGCTTTCGAATTTTTTTGAGCGTTTGCATTCTGATAGAAAGCAAAATCCAAAATTAAAATGATGATGACTAATAACTTTTTCAAGAGGCTGATTTTTTTACATTAAACTTAAACTATTTTTATATTTCCAAAATTTTTAATATCTTAACTTTTATCTCGTCAACATTAATCTGGAGATCATTGATTTTATTAAGAACCCTAATTTTATCTTAAATTTTCATGTCTAAACTTTTAATTTAACTTTGCACATTCATATGAAGTCTTCACAAAAAAGCGCCAAATACATTAAACTCACATGGTTGTTTGTGTGGAGCCCCTTTATAATTTTATTCTTTTTAATCACGCTTATTTCTTTCGAAGTGTTTTTTGATCTTCCTAGCGTGGAAGAGCTTCAAAATCCTAAAAGTAATTTAGCCACTGTTATTTACAGCAGTGATAAAAAAATTTTGGGAAAATATTATTCCGAAAACAGAATTAATGTTAAGCATTATGAGCTTGATAAAGATTTAATTGACGCACTCATTAGTACTGAGGATGTTCGTTTTTTTGAACATAGCGGAATTGACCTAAGAGCATTGTTTAGATCTGTTTCAGGAGTATTAACAGGAAATCTTAATAAAGGAGGAGGAAGTACGCTTACGCAACAATTAGCAAAAATGATGTTTCCCCGTCAAAAATTAAGTAAACCAAAAATGGTTTTGCAAAAATTAAAAGAATGGGTTATTGCGGCGCGACTTGAAAAAAATTACACCAAAGATGAAATCCTTTCTATGTATCTCAATAAATTTGATTTCTTAAACCAAGCAGTTGGAATAAAATCAGCCGCTCAAATTTACTTTAACCGGAGCCAAGATAGCTTAGAAATTCAGCAAGCTGCCATGCTCATAGGAATGGCAAAAAACCCATCGCTGTTTAATCCCATCAAGAAAGTCGATAAAACGCTACACCGACGAAATGTAGTCATGTTTCAAATGGTTAAATACGGCGTATTATCAAAACAAAAATATGATAGTTTAAAATTATTGCCACTCGGAATTAATTTTAAACCTGAAGATCACAACGATGGTTTGGCACCCTATTTTAGAGAATATTTGCGAGAATACGTGATGAAAGAATGGTGTTTAAAACACATTAATCCAGAAACTAACAAACCATATAATATTTATAAAGATGGCTTAAAAATTTATTCAACAATAGATTCTCGCATGCAAAAATATGCTGAAGATGCTGTTAAAGAACACATGTTTGATTTGCAAAAACTATTTAATAAAGAATGTAAAACTAAGAAGAATGCGCCTTTTGCTTGGAACTTAAATAAAGAACAAATTGAAAATATTATGATGAGTTCAATGAAAAGAAGCGAGCGATATCGTTCATTAAAAAAAGCAGGCTTTACAAAAGAAGAAATATTAGCAGAATTTAAAAAGCCCGTTAAAATGACGGTTTACAGCATTCGTGGTGAAATTGACACTTTGATGACGCCCTGGGATAGTATGCGTTATTACAAAAGTTTTTTACAAACTGGATTTTTAGCAATTGAACCAACAACAGGATATGTAAAAGCATGGGTAGGAGGAATCAATCACAAGCATTTTAAATTCGATCATGTAAAAGTTGGAAGGCGGCAAGTAGGTTCAACATTTAAACCATTTGTATACGCATTAGCCATCCAAAATGGATATTCTCCGTGTTATCAAGTTCCTAATGTACGCACTTGTATTGATTTGCCAGACGGAACGCAATGGTGCCCAGATAATTCTGATGGAGAAAAAGGGACTGGAAAAATGATTACTTTGAGAAAAGCCCTTGCAGGTTCTATCAATTACGTAACAGTATGGGTGATGAAACAATATGGCCCAGATGCTGTCATTAGTTTAGCAAGACGGATGGGAATAACAGCCCCAATTGACGCCGTGCCATCAATAGCTCTGGGAACTCCAGACATTTCAGTTTTTGAAATGGTTGCCGCCAATGCTACATTTGCGAACAAAGGAACATACATTCAGCCAACCTATATTACAAGAATAGAAGATAAAAACGGGGTTATTTTGGAAGAATTTGTTCCAAACACTGATGAAGTTTTTAGCGAACAACATGCTTATGCAATGATTCAATTAATGCGAGGCGTTATTGATTATGGAACTGGTACCCGTTTAAGAAGCCAATATAATTTAAGAAACGAAATTGCCGGTAAAACTGGTACCACACAAAATAATGCAGATGGATGGTTTATGGGACTTACGCCCGAATTAGTTGCAGGTTGCTGGACGGGTGGGGAAGAAAGAAGTGTTCATTTTAATTCAATCAATGAAGGGCAAGGGGCTAGCATGGCACTTCCAATTTGGGGAAAATTTTTTCAGAAAATTTATGCAGATAAAAGTTTGAAAATGACTAAGGCAGCATTTAAAGTGCCAGTAAACATGGGTGATGTAGAACTGGATTGTAGCAAATATGATGCAGAAAACGAAACTGAAATTATTGATAATGGGATCGAGATTGAATAAAAACATTTGTGTTTGGGCTAGTAAATAAAAAACGAATGAGCGACCTAAAAATTTAATCCATTTTTAGCCTTATTTAATTTACATATGATAAAAAAGAGAAGCTGAAATTTCTTATATCAATCCAAATCTCAAATAAAACAGTCTCAATCCTTAATTCAAAATAAACTGCCAATCACTTTTAAAATGGATTAAAAGTGAAAATACATTTAGATTTAAGATAACATTATTTTTTCTCAAGCAGTTTTTCTTTATGTTTTCTCACTTGTGTTTTTAATGCTTCGCAAGCTAAATCAATCGATTCTTCAAAAGATAATGATTGTTTTTTAGAAAAAAATTCTTGCCCTTTTGCTAATAATTTTATTTCAGCAACTTTATTATCATTATTAGATGATTTATCTAGACGTAAAACAATATCGCAAGATATCAAGCCTTCAAATAAATGATGAATTTTATTAACTTTTTCATTTGAAAACTCAATGAGTTTTTTGTCGGCATCAAAGTGAACGGATTGTAGGTTGGTAGTCATAATAAATGAATTATTTGGTTTATTTATAATTTACGAATCTCCCCGAGGGTGAGCTTTTTTATATGATTTCTTTAAAACTTCAATTGTTGTATGCGTGTAAATTTGTGTGGCGCTTAAACTCGCATGACCTAATAGATTTTTAACCGCTAAAATGCTGGCTCCATTATTTAATAAATGAGTTGCAAATGTATGACGCAAAACATGAGGGCTCTTTTTTTGAATGGTCGTAATCTGAGAAAGATATTTTTTAACAATGGCATACAAGTCATTTTCAGATAAGGCTTTCGCTTTTAAATTAACCAACAACATCATTTGATTCAAATTAAGTTCATTTTTTACTTTTAAATAAGCTTCAAGGTTACGTTTTAAAATTAAACTTATTGGCAAAATCCTTTCTTTTTTTCCTTTTCCTAAAACCATTAATGTTGAAGATAAAATATTAACATCGGCCTCTTTTAAGTTTGCTAATTCGGAGCGTCTTAAGCCAGTTTGATATAAAATATCTAATATCAATTTATCCCTCATTCCAATAAAACCCTCTTCAAATGCAAAGTCTTTAAACAAATATTCCATTTGTTGTTCTTCAATAAAAACTGGAAGACGTTTACTATTTTTTGGACCACTGATTTTTAACATGGGATTAAAATCAATCATTTTTTGTGAAATTAAAAATTTAAAAAAAGTCTTTAAAGATGATAATTTTCGATTAACGCTTGTGGCAGTGAATTTATTATCCATCAAATAACTTATCCAAGCACGAATGTGTTGGTAATTTATTTCTGACATGGAAAAAGATTCCTCATCAATGCGTATGAAATTAAAAAATTGTGTTAGATCTTTATGATAGGCAGTAATGGTGTGCTTAGAAACTTTTCTTTCATATAATAAATAATCTAAAAAACGAAGGATGGAATTCTCTATCATTAAAAAAACCTAAGGTTATAGCGAATTTAAAATTTAAATTCAATATAACCTTAGGTTTAGCTTTTATTTTAAAATACAATTAAGCTTCAGAAGCGCCTAATTGCAATTTTTCTTTATAAACTGCTTTGATCTTAGTTTGACGATTTGTGATAGAAGGCTTTTCAAAGTTTTTACGACGACGTAGTTGTTTTACAACACCCGTTTTTTCGAATTTCTTTTTAAATTTTTTTAAAGCTTTTTCAATGCTTTCACCTTCTTTTACTGATACTATTAACATTATTTTTTAATTAAATTTTAATTTGGGACGCAAATATATGCTTTTAACTCTTAAAAAACAAAATATTAATTGAAATAGAAACAATCATTTAATTTCAATCGGTCTAAATTATTCTCTTTTAATATTCTTATTCCTCCTTCATGTTTCGAGATTACGTGTAAAGTTCAATAAATAATACCCCCTGGAAAGCATTTCCAATAATAAAGAAAGATAAAAGAGAAACAGCATTAAAAAGGCAATCTATTCCTTTTTTAAATAATTTATTGAGGCCAATGCAAACTTAATTTCTGAATAAGAATAATACTATGAAGCTGGGAGACTAAGAGATGCCAATCCAAAAACATTTATTTCAATTTTGAACTACTATGGTAAAGACAACAGATTTGCATATAAAGGTGGTGACAAAATTGACGGTGCAGATGGCAAAACCTTTGAAGTAATTGAAGGCGGACCTTATTCCAAAGACAACAAAGACTACTATTTTGACACAATATCAATGAAGGTTTCAGACCTAAAGACATTTAAAATATTAAATCAAAATTCTGACTTTGGATATTGGGCTAAAGACAAAAATTACTATTACTTATCAGGCAAAAAATATCCATTGGCTGACTATGAAACTTTTGAAAAAATCGGTAACGGCTATGCAAAAGACAAAATACAAGTTTATTTTCAAGACAGCATTGTTATTGGTGCTGACCCTAAAACTTTCAAAGCAATAGAATATGCTTACGGACAAGACAAAAATGCAAAGTTCAAAGGTCAGCATAAATTAAATATTAAAGACCCAAACTCATTTGAAGTATTACAGTTTGGCTATACAAAAGACAAATACCACGTTTACGACAATGACAGTATAATTGATGGAGCCGACCCTAAAACTTTTGAATTTATTGGTGCTTCAATGTGGACGAAAGACAAGAATTCATATTTCTATAAAGGTAAATTAGTTCCCTATGTTGACTATAACACTTTTCGCTATCTTGACTATCACTATGCAATTGACAAAAATAATGTTTACTATGAGGACCAAATAATTAAAGGAGCAGACGCAAAAACATTTAACCATATTGAAGGTTCGCAAGACGGTAAAGACAAAAATGGGTGTTACCGATATGGTGAAAAAGTGGACTGTAAAGTATTGCTCGAAGACGAATGATTAGAAAAACTGGGCATAACACGGGTTTGGCAAAAGTGGCGGTTCAGTGCTCCGCAGACACATTTGTGGTTAATCAAACATTGGTTCTCCGCATCAACATTTGTGGTGAAAATCGCCACCTTCGCCAAGCCCGAAAACGTTATGCTCAATGCGCATCGACATCTTTAATTTGAGTTAAAAATAATATATTCCTATTGTAATTTAAGACTATTTTTCGTATCTTTGGACTATGGCAAAACAAACAAAATATCATTTAGGAATAGAGATAGACAAGTTGACAAACAGCATTGTTAATGCGATTTCTGGTGATAGTTTTCCAACCGATGTTCATCTAATTTCCAAAAGTGATTTAAAGAATGTTTCTAAAAAAAATGGTTGGCTTTTTAATTGGGCAAATGAATTTAAACTGACAGATAGACAAGTTTTCAAACTCACAATTCGAAATAACCCTGAAATTATTCAAGGACTGTTAAGTATTAGCGACTACAACGACCACTTTTATTTGCATCTTATTGAAAGTTCACCTTTTAATTTGGGCAAGACGAAACTTTATGAAGGAGTGCCTGGCAATTTATTTGCATTTACTTGTAAGACCTCTTGGGACAAAGGTTATCAAGGTTTTGTTTCATTTACTTCCAAGACAAAGTTAGTTGAACATTATGAAAAAACTTTGGGGGCAACTCATGTCGGAGGACATAAAATGGTTATTTTCCCTCAAGAGGCTTTGAAACTTATCAAAAAATATTTTCCAACTTAAATTTAAAAACAATGGGATACATAAAGGAACCAGTAGGTGTTGACTTCGTAGTTGACCCTACGCCATTAACAGAAAAAGAGAGAAAAAGAATAAGCGAAATAATTGCATACTATAAGGCAACTGGGAAAAGAATGCCAACGACAAAATCTTCAGTTGGGACCAAAAGCAAAAAACAGGTTGCTTAGTGATTATAGAATGACCCAAAAAAGCACTGGGCATAACACGGGCTTGGCGCAAAGCGGGTATTTATTGCCAATTTTGTAGTTCAGTATTTCTTTTGTAGTTTTGTCGTAGGCTGAAAGTTTAGCGCTTCGCAAACTCGCTCTGCGCTAAGCCCGGGAACGAACGTTAGTGGCAACCCTCCCTATTCCGCCACGACATTGACTTCCAAAGCTAACGATTAGCACCATTACTATAAATTTTCGTAATTTGCATTCCTCTTTGAAAGGCCGATGTCAAGATTGTTGCGTAATAGCACGAGTGCAATCCTGGTTGAAATGTAAAAGGACTTTCTGCTACAACAAAAAGTCCTTGAGATGACTTCAGTGGTGATATCCGCCTTTGGCGGATAATCCCGTTCATAATAATTTCATTACAAAGATACATTTCCTTAGAGCATTTTATATTAACTAATTAAAAAAAAAGAAATGCAAAAGAAAAATGTAAAAATGGAAGTAATCAATCCTAATGCAGCAGGTATTGACATTGGCAGTCGTTCACATTTTGTGGCTGTTGGACAAGGAACTGCTGATGTGAAAGAGTTTGGTGTTTACAATGAGGACTTACAAGCAATTGCAGCTTGGCTCAAAGAAAATGAAATAGAAACTGTAGCAATGGAAAGTACAGGGACTTACTGGCAAAGTTTATTCGCAGTATTGCAAGCACAAGGTTTTCAGGTTATTCTTTGTAATGGAAAATTTACCAAGAATATCAAAGGTAAAAAAAGCGATGTTCAAGACTGTCAATGGATACAAAAACTACATACCATGGGCTTATTAAGCGGGAGTTTTTTACCTGATGAAACAACAGAACAACTTAGAACTTATTGCAGACACAGAGCCAACTTACTTGACCAAGCTGCCGACACAACCAGAAAAATGCAGAAATATTTAAGGTTGCTGAATTTACGTTTAGATGTCGTTGTAAATGATATCACAGGTTTAACAGGTTTAAAAATTATTGATGCCATTTGCAAAGGAGAAATTAATCCGCAAAAGTTAGCTTCGTTGAGGAATGGAAATTGTAAAAAATCGGAAGAAGAAATTGCAAAAGCCCTTCAAACAAATGGTAGAAGTGATTACTTATTTACCTTGAAACACGAGTATCAGATGTATGTAAATTTTCAATCTAAAATAACTGAATGCGATAAGCAAATTGAAAAAATGTTGAATCAACAAATCAATAATGATGAAAACAAAAAACAGCATTACATTGGTAAAAAAGTTCACAAAAGAATTAATAAAAACACACCTAAAAATATTGATATCAACTTACTTTCTTATCAATATTTTGAAGGCGTAGATTTGTTAGCCATTGAAGGTGTAAGCTATTCAACCGTGCTTACTTTAATGAGTGAAGTTGGACATGGAATACATAAATTTGAAACAGCAAAACAGTTTGCCTCTTGGCTTCGGCTTTCGCCAAACAATAAAATAAGTGGAGGAAAAGTATTAAGCAACAAAATACCAAAAGGTAGTAACCGACTTAAAACTGCACTTAGAAATGCCGCAAATGCAATTGGTAATTTAAAAGACACCGCCTTGTCAAATTTCTTTTCAAGAATATCACACAGAAAAGGACGAGTATCAGCAATATCGGCAACCGCTCGTAAACTTGCTGTCATAATTTGGAACATGGTTGTAAAAAATAAACCATACGTTCCTTTAACCGAATATCAATTTGTAGATCAAAAACGAAAAAAAATTACTGCAATGAAAAGATTAATTACTAAGTTTGAAATAACAACTGACGACCTTAACTTGCAA
>JBKDJY010000058.1:0-3153 GCA_046345275.1 Bacteroidota bacterium | reverse complement strand
CCAATCAGAAAGTATTGGAGAATGCCCTAGTCAAACCAATTTATCCTAAAATTAACAAGTTTAAATATGCCGAAGATAGCGTCCCTACATTTGAAGATTTTGTTTATGAAAATAGGTTAGCAAAATTGGATGCTAATTCCCCTTTTGATTTAATTTTTAATCCCCATGTAAAAGGCTTTATTGAATTGTATGCCATTCGTAAGCGCACATTGGTGAGCAGAATGATGGCCTTATCTCAATATTATTACCCCGTTTTTGAAGAAGTATTTGACAAACATAATATTCCTTTAGAATTAAAACATTTGGCGGTCATTGAATCAGCTCTTAACCCCAATGCTAGGTCAAAATGCGGAGCTACAGGATTATGGCAATTTATGTACCCGACAGGAAAAATGTATGGATTATCAGTAAACTCATATATTGATGAACGTTCTGATCTTCATAAGGCCACCGAAGCAGCAGCTCAATATTTAAAAAATTTATATGATATGTTTGGTGATTGGCAAATGGTTTTAGCGGCTTATAACGCAGGCCCAGGAACTATTAGCAAAGCCATTAGAAGAAGTGGAGGGAAAAAAACCTATTGGGAAATTAGACCTTTCTTGCCTACTGAAACACAAGCTTATGTGCCAGCATTTATTGCTGCAAATTATATTATGAATTTTCCTACGGAGCATAATATTTATGCTTCTATCCCTCGTAAAACATATTTTGAAGTTGATACAGCAGTTGTAAAACAAAGTATGTCTTTCGAGCAAATTTCATCGGCGTTAGATCTTCCTGTGGAAGAAGTTGTTTATTTAAATCCTCAATACCGAAAAAACATAATTCCTGAAGGAGGAAATATTTTGACTTTACCTAAAGAAAAAATAGGTATATTCTTTAATAATGAGCTTGAAATTTATAATGCAATTAAATTGCAAAAATTAAATAATGAAGGAAGTTCTTTAACAGTGAAAGAAGTTCAAAAAACACATACTGTAAGAAATGGAGATAAAATTAGTTCTATAGCCCGAAAATACGGAGTTACAGTAGCGGATTTAAAATCTTGGAATTACATCGGAAAAAAAGGATTAAAAGTTGGTAAAAAATTAATTGTTTATGTAAAGGAAAATGCGCCTGTAAAAAACATAAGCAGTGACATGAAAGCGAGAAAATCTGATCCATCAAAAACGGCTAATTTGTCTGATAAAGAAGGTTCTTCAATTGAAATAAAAAAAATAGCAACTAATTCAGCTGGTTCAGAATACGTTTATCATAAAGTAGAAAAAGGAGAAACCATTTATTTTTTATCCAAAAAATTTGGCATTAGTGTGCAAAAACTTTATAAAATAAATAAGCTCAATAAAAAATCTCAATTGAAACTAGGGCAAAAACTAAAAATTAAATTGATCTCATAAATTTTTGACTGCCCTTGTTAGACTTAACTCTTTATGATGCACTTGGATAAAATGCATCAACAATATGATCTAAAGAAAAACTTCCCTCGCTATCAACAATTGAAATGATGTCAAAACGAGTTTCATTATTTAAATTATTTTGAATAATGTATTCATTTGCTGCGGCAATCAAATTTTTTTGCTTTTTTAACAAAACGAAATCTTCAGGATTTCCATAAGAATTTGATGACCTTAACTTCACTTCAATGATTACTAAAATATTGTCTTTTTGAGCAATCAAATCTATTTCTAAGTGCCTATGACGCCAATTTTTTGCGAGGATACGGTAATTGTTTTTTATTAAATAGTTTAAAGCATGAAGTTCTCCTAATTTGCCTTTTGCATTATTATTTGATTCAAATTTCATATATCGATAAAATTAATTATTTTTAGATAAAATTTAAAAATCAAATCATTATGAATAAATTTAAATTAATAGGATTTAGCTTAACCCTTTCTGCATTATCTATTGCTCAATCATTTGAAGGCAACATCGAATTTAAAATGGAAACAAGTAAAGGTGATACTACAACCAATATATATTATGTAAAAAGTAATCGTGTTAAGTTAGACCAAATTGGCCGTAAATCAGGGAAAGTAGAAGGAAGTTTTATTTTTGATTTGGGAACAAAAGAAATTAGATTTGTAAATCCGGTTAGAAAAATTTGGGGAATTACTAAAAGTGAGACTCCTCCAGTAATAAATGGTATTTGTGTCATAACAAAAGGCACTAATACCAAAGTTGTTTTGGGACAAAAATGTGCTGAATATATTGTAAAAAATATTGAAGAAAATACACAGATCACTTATTGGATAACCATTAATAAGTATGATTTTTTTGTTCCATTGGTTAAAATATGGAATAGAAAGGATAAACAAAGTGTTTATTTTAATCAAATAAAAGATTTGCCAAAAGGATCAATGCCTTTATATTCTGAAGAAAAAACAATAACTGACGGAAAAGCCCTAAGTAAATTAGAAGTTTCTAAAATAAATAAGTCAAGTGTTGATGATTCAAAATTATCTGTGCCGACTGATTATAAGCAATTTGAGCAAAAATAATTAATTTAAATTATTTTTTAACTGACGAAATTCAATTGTTTTAAATGATTATGATAGACATTTAATTGTTTTATTTTTTATTCGTCCTCAATTGAAAGGCCCAGCTCTAAAACCAAATGTCCTGTCAAAGCATTTTCGGTTGTGTTAATTGCCCAAATGTGAATGTGATGCAAATCCTTAACGTCATTTAGTTTAGTTGCTATCGTTTTGATTTTGTTAATGTTTATTTTCTCTGAAACTCCGTCAAGCCATAAGCGAAAACAGTCTTTTATCAACCTCCAAGTTGAAAGAAGAATGACGGTTGTAATTACAATACTTAAAACGCTATCAATCCAAAACTATTGGGGATAAAAAATTGTAATGCCACCAATCACAATTCCAGCCGAAACAATGGCCTCGCTCATTAAATGAAAATAGGCACTCTTGATATCTAAATCTTTGTCTTTGTAACGAAGAAACATCAATGCAGTCAATGAATTAACAACAATTCCGATTCCCGCAACAATGACTATTATCTAGTATCAGCAAGAAAACTCAAAAACATCAATAGAATCAATACTTTTGAACACTTTATTAAGTTGGATGTGTTAGTAAAAATATTGATTTCATTGACGAATGTTGATTTATATGACATACATTCGTAAAAACATAT
>JBKDJY010000057.1:0-17380 GCA_046345275.1 Bacteroidota bacterium | reverse complement strand
CCTTAAGCGTCTCTTTTATAATAATATTTAGTGCGTATGCCATAATGTAAATATAAATAGATTTTATATAATAGTCTAATAAGTATCAAAAAAAATATTAACAAAACAATTGTTAATATTAGACTAAATTATATATGCTAATGGTATCATTTATACAATTGTTGCGTTATTTTTCGCAGCTCAAAACATCGTTGCTCAAAATAAAATTTCGGGTAACATCAAAGACGAACAAACAAAAGAATTTATAACGAGTGTATCAATATATATCAGCGACCTAATGGAGATACAACCTTTGAATGCAGAAAACTTAGCTGACGTAGCATACCAAAGCCATTTAAGCCGACTGAAATACGCACCACAAAATCCATTGACAGGAAGAAACGGAGTTTATAACATGGGCAGAAACATCAATTTGAAATTGATATTTAATTTATAGGTTGCTGAGTAGTTACATTCTCACTTGTAAACCTTTGTCAAACAAAAATATTACAACCACTTGGCTGCAAATTTTTTAAATTCTGCACGCAACTCATTGAAGTTTTTTTCAAAAATTTCAACAGCTTCTTTTTCTTTAGAGTGTGAAGGTCTTTCTCTGTGATCAACAGCTATTGGATTTTTTGAAATCTCTTTTACAATGTTGTCTTCATCTACCCTAATGGAATGAGAAATTTCATCAATGTTATTTTTTTGAACAATGAATTGATTTTGAAAATGTTCTACTTGAATTAACACTTCTTTGTGATTGTTTTTGGATGCGATTTCTCCTAAACGATTTTTTAATATTGAAATTTCATCATTGTAAAACTTCAATTTGCTAAGCCAATCAATGTGTTCGGCGTGTTGCGTGTAAATTTTCTCTCCTGTTTTCATATGTGTTTTATTATTTGTTTTTTATTGCCATTTGGAATACCCAGTATTTTCGTTTGTTTTTGTGCTTGAGGCAAACATGGGTATTTCGTAATTTTTTATCTTTTTATTTTAACAATCATCAAAAACTTTTTGGCTGAGATGACTGATTTTTTTCTGAGTAAATGTAAACCCATTCCTTTGATGAATACGTGACCTTTATCATCATTATTTTTGAATATTATCATAAATAAACGGCAATAAAAAAGCCTTTACATTTCTGTAAAGGCTTCTTAACATTAAAATAATTTTTTTAAACTAGAAATGGAAATTGATGCGCAGTGATCCAGATGGTGCTAAAATGGTACCTGTTGAAGAACCATTTACATCAGTATCTAAGATAAATTGACCACCGTTTTTAGTAGTTTTTTCTTTAGTCGTATTTACAACTGGTGTACCGCCAATAGATTCAACAGTTGTTGTTGTTTTTCCTCCTGTGGTATAACCAACACCCCAGCCAAACTCACCACCAATTGAAATTTTAGGTAAAACAAAATATTCAGCTCCAACAAATGCACGCAATCCAAAACCTAATCCATTGCCAGCTTTATTGCTCGTAACACGGCCACTTGTTTGACCAACTACTCCGATGTTAGCATTTGTAAAGTTAGCATTGCTGTTAAATGAAGAAGTATTTGCTCCTGTAACAGCAACTAGGTTAGTAGTTGTCCCATCAACTTTTTGTCCATACGTGTATTTATCATTAATTGAAGATGCAAAAATAGCAAAGTCAGCACCATAAAAACCTTGTAAACGGGTTTTTCCTTTACGTTTTTCAATACCAACTAGCAAGCCTACATTGGTTTGATTGTTTGTCCATTTGTCTTCTTTTTGTGTTGGAAGATTTGGGTAAACTACGCCTGTTTCGGTCACATCATCTAAACTATTTTTTTGAGATTGATTATTGATGCCAATACGAATGCCAACACGGTATGCTGTTGAAGCATCTTTAAAGTATTTTCCAACAATCAGATTATTTCCATTCAAGAAATTGAACGTTGGAGCTGTATTAGCAGCAGTTTTCCCAAAAAAGTTACCTAAGTAATTAAAGAACGGATTAGCATTGATTCCAATAGCGTAATCACCAGCCTCTGGCAAAATCGGTTCTCCTTTTTTTGATGTTAAGTCTTGAGCGAAAGCAGATGATGTAGTCACTGCTAAAGCCAATAGTGTAATTGATTTTTTCATAATTGTTTTTTTTTAATTGATTAAAATAATTAATTGTTTGTAAATCTAACTTTAATTAGAAAGTGCAAATATAATGCCCATGGCTCAATTACAAACATTCAATTGTTAATTAGTGCTAAAATTGATAAATGTCAAAGCCTTTAAGATTTATTTTGAAGCATCGGCACAAATTTAAATTTCCCGAAAGTAACTTTTTCAAATTCGGTGCTCGATTTCTTTTTAATTAAATTCATTACCTGTTCTTCTCCTTCGCCAATGGGAATAATCATGAGCCCATTAACATTGAGTTGTGCCAATAAATCATCAGGAATATGAGGTGCTGCAGCCGTTACAATTATTTTGTCAAATGGCGCATGTTGTGGCAATCCTTTGTAACCATCCCCATAAAAAAGTTTAGCCCCTTTATAGCCAAGGGCAGGTAAAAATATTTTTGTTTTATCATATAGTTCTTTTTGGCGTTCAACTGAAAATACTTTAGCGCCAACTTCAAGCAACACTGCCGTTTGATATCCGCAACCAGTGCCAATTTCCAAAACTTTTTCTCCGCGCTTTAAATTTAATTTTTCAGTTTGAAAAGCCACCGTAAATGGATGTGAAATGGTTTGGCCTGCTCCAATTTTTAAAGCTTTATCAGAATACGCATGGTCCAGTAAAGCGGGCCTTTCTGTGTTATTGTCAAAAAATTGATGACGTGGTATTTTTAAAATAGCGTTTAATACATTCACATCGGTGATTCCTTTTTCCTTTAATTGACTTACCAATCTTTTTCGTTTTCCTCTAAAAAGATATTCGTTTTCTTCGTTAAATAACATGCTTTAAAATTAATTATATTGATCGTTCCATGTTTTTACCATTATTAAAAACAAAAGAAATGATAAGTCTTTCAAACAAAGACTTTAAAAAAAATTACTTAATCTGAGAAAAAAAACCGTTCAAATAATTCTGGATATGTTTTCCATCAATTTTATGATTGATAATAGCTACATTTTTTACTTCCATAACAATTCCTCTCTTTAATGTTGTTTTGATTTTTAATCAAGTCATTGGGCTAATTTACTAATTTTAGCTATATTTGAGGAGATTCAATTATTTTATTTCCGCTAAGATAGAAGTTAATGTTTGGCCGAATTCATTTTGATGAAATTAAATAACGTCAATAAAAATAATTTTTTGAAACATTCAAGCTTTTCATTTTTACATTTTATTGGATAAAACGATGCAAACAATTATAATCTATTTTATTTTAAGTGGCGCTATCGTTTACATTGTGATAAAAATTTATCAATTATTTCATAAAAAGAAATGCGATGATTCCGATTGCAACTGTCAGTAGTTGCAAATAAATTAATAATTTTACCTATCGTAAAAATTTCAAATATTGAATTGGGAGAATTTCCATTATTACTTGCACCGATGGAAGATGTTAGTGATCCGCCATTTCGATATGTTTGCAAGCAGCATGGCGCTGATTTAATGTATACTGAATTTATTAGCAGCGAAGGATTAATCAGAGATGCCATTAAAAGCAAAAAAAAACTCGATATTTTTGATTATGAAAAGCCAATAGGAATTCAAATTTTTGGGGGCGATGAGGAAGCGATGGCACTGTCTGCAAAAATTGTAGATGCCTGTCAACCCGATTTACTTGATATTAATTTTGGATGCCCCGTTAAAAAGGTGGTTTGTAAAGGCGCTGGTGCAGGTGTTTTAAAAGACATTGCATTGATGGTAAGGTTAACCAAAGCTGTTGTAAAATCTACCTCATTACCCGTAACCGTTAAAACAAGGTTGGGTTGGGATGAAAACTCAATTAATATTTTAGAAGTTGCCGAGCGTCTTCAAGATGTAGGGATACAAGCATTAACAATTCATGGGCGCACGCGAGCACAGATGTATAAAGGTTCTGCAGATTGGAAATATATAGCTGAGGTAAAAAATAATCCACGCATGCACATTCCTATTTTTGGAAATGGAGATATTACCTCTCCTCAAAAAGCATTGGCATTTAAAAATACATATGGCTTGGATGGAATGATGATAGGACGCGCAAGTATAGGTTATCCTTGGATTTTTAATGAGATAAAACATTTTTTACAAACGGGTTTGCAATTAGAAAAACCAACTTTAAAAAAGAGAGTAGAAGTTTGCTTATCACATTTTAATAAATCCATTGATTGGAAAGGCCCTAAGTTAGGCGTGTTAGAGATGCGCCCTCATTACACAAATTATTTTAAAGGAATAGAACACTTTAAAGATACGCGCATGAAATTGGTAACAAGTGAAAATATTGAAGAGATTAAACAAATTTTAACTGATATTCCAGAAAAATTTTCAAATACATTACAGTATTAGATTACTCGTAGGATTTGCGCTCATATTGGCAGCAGGTTGCTAATTTGGCATAAGCATAATCGTCGCCAAAATACTTATCATTATCGTAACCACTTTTAGCAATAGATTCCTGAATTCTATCAAGGCTAACTTTAGTAGTATCAAAAGTTACAACCATTAATTTAGATTCAATGTCCCAATTTTTTTTGCTGACACCGACTAAATTAGAAGCATTTTCAATGGTTACTTTGCATTTTTCACAGTTACCCCAAACTTTAAATTTCTCAGTTTTTAAAGGTGAATTATGTTGGCAGGCAAAAAGAGTCGCAATGAAAATGGTTGAGAGAATATGTAATTTTAATTTCAATTTTTTTAAATTAATTTTTTTGCGTAGTAAAAATAGTGTTTTTTTTTGTTCAAGTATCTTTTAGGGGTAAAAATTTATAATTTAATTGCAAAAAATGTTCAATATACCTTGGAAGTACGTATTTTAGGTTGTTTTCTGCCTTTATATTATCATGAAAAACAATGATACTTCCGTTTCTAGTATATTTTATCGAATTGTTTAAACAGGTTATCGGATTCATTTTCGAATGATAATCATGGCTTAAAACATCCCAGAATACTATCTGATAAGCTTTTTTTAACTTGTTGAATTGAAACATTTTTATTTTCCCGTAAGGAGGCCTGAAAAGCTTGGTTTTAATTAATTTCTGAAATTCATGTACATTTTGGAGGTACATTTTATTTTTGGTTTTCCATCCATTCAAATGATTGAAAGTGTGATTACCAATGCTGTGCCCCTCTTTCATCATTCTTTCAACAATCTCTGTGTGTCTTTTTACATTTTCACCAACGCAAAAAAAAGTAGCCTTTGCACCATATTTACTTAAGGTATCCAAAACCCAAGGTGTTAATTCTGCAATCGGACCGTCGTCGAAAGTGAGATAAAGTTCAGGTTGATTTGTTTTTATTTTCCACAAAGAATTTTTATAAAGTTGTCTGATAATTTTTGGTGTCTGAAACAAAAACTTCATATTTTTTCCCGCTAATGTAATCATAGCAAGCAAAGATTTTCCAATCACTTCATTTTGATTTATAATTTCTTATTCACAAAAATTATTTTTTATTTTATTGTTGAATATGTGTTAATATGATGATCCTTTAATTACAAAAAATATTAAGTTAATTTGCAAAACAAATCATTCACTTTTGAAAAGTAATATTGTTCATCATATCAACACAGGTTTAATTCTTTTGTCCTGTTTAATAGCCTTTTTTATTCCATTTGAGTTGTTTTTATTTTCTTATGGTATTTTAGGACCACTTCATTACTTGACAGAAATAAGCTGGTTGCATAAAAAAAATTATTTCACAAAAGGCAAATTTGATTTTATTTTTTTAATTGTTGCTTGCGTCATTTTAGTTTATTGGAATTTTAATCCCCCGTCTGACAAAAATTACAATTGGATTGCTGATCTCATCTTGTTGAGTTTTTTAGCGAGTATTGGTTTTGTTTTTATTAAAAAATGGATATACCGATTGTTATTATTTGTTGGAATTTTAATTTTTATTTCAATAGCCAATAATTCATCTCAGTATTTTACTTGGGTTGCTATTTTTTTACCAACCATTATTCACGTTTTTATTTTTACTTGGCTTTTCATGATATACGGCGTCGTAAAAGAAAAATCTTGGGCTGGTTTTATTTCTATTTTAATATTAATTGCTTGTGCCATTTTATTATTTGCCCTGCAACCTTTGGGTTTAAATTATGAAGTTAGTCATTACGTTGAAAAAAGTTATTCTTTGTTTGGCGAGTTAAACTTGCAAATCATAAATACCTTTCATCTTGACCAATTAACAGATATAGAACAGGTTTTTAGGACAAACGCAGGTTTTGTAACCATGCGTTTTATTGCTTTCGCTTATACATATCATTATTTAAATTGGTTTTCTAAAACTTCAGTTATCAAATGGCATTTGGTTCCTAAGAAAACATTAATTGTTACCTTAATTATTTGGTTATTTTCAATTTCTTTATATATCTATAGTTATGATTTGGGCTTGAAGATGCTATTTTTCTTAAGTTTTTTGCATGTTTTTTTAGAATTTCCATTAAATGTAGTATCCTTTACTGGTATTGGAAAAGAGTTATTTTCTTTCATCAAAAAATAATCTCCTAAATTTTAAAATCTCTAAATTCTCCTGGCTTTAAATTTTCTAAATAAATGTGATCAATTCTAACCCTAATTAAACGTTCCACTGAATAACCCAATACTTTGCACATTCTTCGTATTTGCCTGTTTTTGCCTTCTTTCAAAATAATTTTAAAATCATATTCGGATAATTTTTCTAGATAGCAAGGAAGTGTCTTACAAATTTTAATGTCAACGCCAGCTCTCATCAAAATGATAAACTCTTCTGAAATAGCTTTATTAACAGTGACATGATATTCTTTTTCTGTTTCTTTCATTGGGCTTGATAATTTTTGAATATATTTTCCATCATTAGATAAAATCAACAATCCTTCTGAATCTTTATCAAGCCTGCCAGCAAATCCCAAATGCTTATCAAAATCAAATACAGTTGTAAGGTTATTCAAAATATTTTTATTGTGTGTGGTTTCAATGCCTTTTGGTTTATAAAAAGCAATGTAGGTGAAAGGTGCTTTTGGTTTCAATAATTTATCTTCATAATAAATTTCGTAAGTTTCATTAAACTCAATATTTTCAGTAACAAGAAGCCCATTTACTTTCAATTTTTTGCCATCAATGGCTCTGATGGCTTCTTTGTTAGTAAAACCAAAGTGATGCACCAAATAATATTTTATATTCAAACGAAAGCTCATGGTTAGCAATATTAAGTTTTTTACAAATACGGTATCATAATTGCTTTCAAATTAGGTAGATTTTGCTAAGTTTGTTACTTCAAAATCGCATGGAAAAAGAATATTTCGCTCACCATTCAGCATTTATCGATGAAAACTGCACCATTGGAAAAGGAACCAAAATATGGCATTTTAGCCATATTATGAATAATTGTACCTTGGGAGAAAATTGTAATATTGGACAAAACGTCGTGATATCGCCAGAAGTTATTTTAGGTAAAAATGTTAAAGTACAAAATAATGTTTCTTTATACACAGGAGTCATTTGTGAAGATGATGTTTTTTTAGGACCATCAATGGTCTTTACCAATGTTATTAATCCCCGCAGCGCCATCAATAGAAAATCACAATACGCCAAAACGCATGTTGGTAAAGGGGCCAGCATCGGCGCTAATGCCACCATCGTTTGTGGCCATGATATTGGCGAATTTGCATTTATTGGTGCAGGAGCAGTTGTTACAAAAACGGTTCCAGCATTTGCATTGGTTGTTGGAAACCCTTCTCATCAAATTGGCTGGATGAGCGAATTTGGTCACCGATTAGAATTCAATGCAGAAGGAATTGCTACATGCCCAGAAAGTAATCAAGTTTACCAATTAAAAAATAATTTAGTAAAAAGAATTTCGTAGAAAATATTGTATGACTAAAATAAAATTTGGCGTCATTGGTCAAGGGCATATTGGGAAAAGACATGCAGAAATGATTCGCCGCAATCAACATTGCGAATTGCTTGCTGTTTGTGACATTGCTGCAAAAGAAAATTTAGAATTAGAAAATCTAAAAGAAAAATTTTATCAATCAATGGATGAATTGTTATCTGCACATCCCGATATTGAAGTTGTAAATGTTTGCACACCAAATGGCTTGCATGCCGAACATGCCTTAAAAGTTTTAGAATTAAATAAACATGTGGTTGTAGAAAAACCAATGGCTTTGACAAAAGCTGATTGCGAAAAAGTTATTTATTCCGCGCTTCATCATCACAAGACCGTTTTTTGCGTGATGCAAAATCGGTATTCTCCACCAAGCGTGTGGCTTAAAGAAGTGATTCAGTCTAAAACACTTGGTGATATTTATATGGTTCAACTCAATTGTTATTGGAATAGGGATGATCGGTATTATAAAAAAGATAATTGGAAAGGCACACAACACTTAGATGGCGGCACTTTGTTTACACAATTTAGCCATTGGATAGACATTATGTATTGGTTGTTTGGTGATATAAAAAACATACAAGCAAAGTTTGCAGATTTTAATCATCAGCACTCTACTGATTTTGAAGATAGCGGATTTGTAAGTTTTGATTTTATTAATGGCGGAATGGGAAGCATTAATTATTCAACAGCTGTTTGGGATAAAAATTTAGAGTCATCCCTTACAATTATTGGAAGTAATGGGAGTATTAAAGTTGGTGGGCAGTATATGGATCAGGTTGATGTTTGTCATATCAAAGATTACATCATGCCTGAATTAAAACAAACAAATCCTGCCAATGATTATGGCGCCTATAAAGGATCTGCAAACAATCACCATAATGTGATTGAGAATGTAATTGAAACCATTAAAGGGAATAACAGAATTACTACCAATGCGCTTGAAGGATTAAAAGTAGTAGAAATCATCGAACGCATTTATGCCCTAAGGCCAAAAGGAATGGTAAAAAAATTACTTACTAAAAAAAGTGTGATTTAAATTGGATTTATTTTTTTGATAAATATAAAATAAGATGGGAATATATAAAGATATCATAGAAAAGAAAACAAGCGTTGCGGTAATTGGCTTGGGGTACGTTGGTTTGCCAATTGCCTTGGCTTTTGCAAAAAAAGTAAAAGTGATAGGGTTTGATATTAATGCAAAACGCGTTGATATGATGAGCAATGGAATTGACCCAAGTGGCGAACTTGCTAAAAAAGATTTTTTAAATTCAGATATTTTATTTACCCATAAATTAGACGATTTAAAAAAAGCACGATTTTTTATCATTGCTGTTCCTACTCCTATTGATGAGTATAATCTACCTGATTTAAAGCCATTAATTGGCGCATCAACTACAGTTGGAAAAGTTTTAAAAAAAGGAGATTATGTTGTTTATGAATCTACTGTATATCCAGGTTGTACAGAAGATGATTGTATACCAGTCTTAGAGAAAGAATCGAAATTAAATTTTGTAAAAGATTTCAAAGTTGGTTATTCTCCTGAAAGAATAAATCCAGGAGATAAAGAACACACCATCACAAAAATTTTAAAAATAGTTTCAGGTTGCGATCAAGAGAGTTTAGAGGAAATTGCAAAAACTTACGAAATAATTGTTGAACCAGGCACTCATCGCGCTTCAAGTATTAAAGTTGCTGAAGCTGCTAAGATTATCGAAAACACTCAAAGAGATGTGAACATCGCATTAATGAATGAGCTTTCTATTATCTTTAATAAAATGGGGATAAATACCTATGATGTGTTAGAAGCGGCAGGAACCAAATGGAATTTTTTGAAATTTTTTCCAGGCTTAGTTGGTGGTCATTGTATTGGCGTAGATCCTTATTACCTCACTTATAAAGCAGAATCTTTGGGCTATCATGCTCGGGTTATCAACAGTGGTCGTTATGTCAATGACAGCATGGGTTTTTATGTCGCTAAAAATTGTGTTAAAAAAATAATTGCCGCTGGAAAAAATATATCTAAATCAAAAGTCTTGATTATGGGTGCAACTTTTAAAGAAGATGTGAGTGACATTCGTAATAGTAAAGTTGCAGATATTGTTAAAGAATTAAAATCGTTCGGGGTTAAGGTAGAAATTGTTGATCCACATGCTGATAGTGAAGAATTGAAACACGAATATGGTTTTGCTTTAAATAAATTAGCCAAAGGTTATGATGGTGTGATTGTAGCTGTAAACCATAAAGAGTATAAAGTATTAGACGAAAAATTCTTTAAATCAATTCTTTCTCCAAAAGGTGTAATTGTTGATATAAAAGGCTTATACAAAAATAAACTGAAAACGCTCAACTATTGGAGTTTGTAATTGGTTTTTGATGTTGAGTTAGCAGTTTCATTCATAAAAAAATTCTTCATTCATACTCACATTTTAAAAACAAACAGTTGAATTATAAATTACATAGCCTCACTTCACAAGAACAACTATTGCTTAACGAAGGAAAATTACTTCCTTTAATGGAAGAATTTTACACCATACAAGGAGAAGGTTTTAACACTGGTAAAGCGTCTTACTTTATTCGCATTGGCGGCTGTGACATCGGCTGTCATTGGTGTGATGTTAAAGAAAGTTGGGACGCAAGCTTACATCCTTTAACGGCAAGCGATAAAATAATTGAACATGTATTAGAAAGTAAATCACAAGCGGTTGTTGTTACTGGTGGTGAGCCATTAATTTATAATTTAGATTATTTAACTCAACTTTTAAAACAAGAAAATATTAAAACATATATTGAAACTTCAGGTGCCTATCCGTTAAGTGGTGTTTGGGATTGGATTTGTTTATCTCCAAAAAAAACAATGCTTCCAAAAGAAGAGAATTATCTACAAGCCCATGAATTAAAAGTAATAATCTTTAATAAGCATGATTTTACGTGGGCCGAAGAACAAGCTAAAAAAGTAAATAAAAATTGCTACTTGTATTTACAGCCCGAATGGAGTAAAAAAAATGAAGTAACACCTTTGATTGTGGAATATGTAAAACAACATCCGAGTTGGATGATTTCTTTACAAACGCATAAATACATTGACATTCCTTAATGATATGGGATTTTTTATTCAACCCTAGAAGTTGGGTTTGCTAAATTTTTCATACTGACAATATCTAACTTGATTGAACCAACTAATAATTTTGCTTGAGCGCGCAATGGCACATGATTTTTGTCGTCGGTAAGCCAAACATTTAAATCTTCTTCATGTTTAAACACCCTGCCTTTTTGAACGATGGGTCTAAATTTAACACATCTAAATTTGCCAATGTCACAAGAGATGATTTCTTTACCGATGTATCTCATTTTTAAAGGCCAAATTTCTTTATCCACAATGCTGGTGATGGTGAATATGTCGCCTTCTTTTGCGTTTGTAATATCCAAATTGCGGGCTGCATAAAAAGCAGAAATCATATCATGCGTACCATCTGGAATACTAATTTTTTCACCATTTCCAACGTCTACTTTATTGGTATACAAATTAAAGCTATAATCTTGATTAGTGATATAGCCGCCTTCGTTTACTCTCCTCACAAACATCCAAGGCAAGAGCGCATCCTTATCAATAAATGTTTCATAGCGATCTCTTACTTTAAAAAACCAATCAAATGTTCCTTTGGTATATACATTACCAACAATGTGATAAACTTTTCTTTCTGCAACAGTCATAATTTCTGGTTTTACTTCCATAACGATAGCACCTGCATCTAAGAAACCATAATGTAAACGAAAAGATAAAATTTCACCTTCTTTAAATGCTTCGTTTTGTTTTACTGGTAATTCTTTTTTGTTTGTTTCAACACTTATGGTTTGTCCGATACGGTCTCGATTGGATATGTAATTTACAAATGAACAAAATATAGAAGTCATCATTCCTCCTATGATAAAATAGATGATAGATTTAAATGGATTCATCTTTTTAAGATTATCGTTTGCAACAATTTTTTTACGAATGCTTGCTCAGTGATGTTTAAAAAATTATGTATTGTTAAGTTAGCAAAAAAATTATTGAAAGTCAGGATAAATTAAATATTTTTTACGAATTAAATTAAATTTTTTAAGATCCGCTTGCCAACTTCCTATGATTTCTTCTTCGCTTTCATGCGATATTATTTGTTTTTGCAATGTTTCATTTCCCGTATGATAATTAAAATTTAATTCAAAAAAATGAAGTTGTTTATCTTTTTGTAATTGATTATAAAATTGGATGAGATAGGCAAGATTAATTCTAGGAGATTTCAAAAAATCATTTGCGCAGTTTTTTAAATCTACACCATAACATATTGTATCCTGATATCTTGGTTTTTTTGAAATGGAATTAGAGGTTGGTTTAAACTGAAAAGAAAATTTTTTTTCTTCATGGTAAGGTGATCCTACGCACTGGAATGGAAAATCAGTACCTCTTCCAATACTCATGATTGTTCCTTCAAATAATCCTAAACTTGGGTAAGCTAAAATGGAGGCATCGTTTGGTAAATTAGGCGAAGGTTTTACAGGTAAATTTGATACAAATTTTTTTCTATCATAATTTTTTAAAGGAATGACTTCAAGGTTACAAACTCTTTTATTTTTTAACCAAGCCTCTCCATTCACCATGTTTGCATATTCTCCGCAAGTCATTCCATATACAATAGGTACTGGATGCAGTCCTAAAAAAGAATTGAAGTCATTCGTCATGATGGGGCCATCTATATAAAATCCATTTGGATTTGGTCGATCCAAAATAATGAGTGGTTTATCGTTTTCTGCGCAAGCTTCCATCACGTAAGTCATGGTTGAAATATAAGTGTAAAATCTAACACCTACATCTTGAATGTCGTATAAAACAATGTCTATTCCTTTTAAATCTTTTGGAGTGGGTTTTTTGTGAGAACCATACAACGAGATAACAGGGATATTTGTTTTTGAGTCTTTACCATTTTTTATTTTTTCTCCTGCGTCGCTTGTTCCTCTAAAACCATGTTCAGGCCCAAATATTTTTTTAATTTTTATTTTATGCATTAATAATGTATCAATTAAATGCTTTAAACCAATAACGCCTGAAGCATTTGTGACAACAGCAACAGATTTATTTTTTAATTTGGGAAGGTATCGTTCAGTTTGTTGTGCACCAGTGATAATCGAACCATATAATTGAATTTCAATTTGAGAAAATGCACAGGATATCGTTAAAAAAAACAGATTGAAAAACAAATAAAATCGCATAGAATAGGTTAGCTTTACCATGTAAATATACTATAATTTGAATTTTTCTAATTACATAGCCACGCGCATTTTAAAAAGCGAAAAACTTCAATCAAACATATCATCTCCAATCGTAAAAATTGGAATTATTGGCATTTCCCTTGGAGTTGCTGTGATGATCATTACTTTAGCCATCGTAACTGGTTTTCAAATTCAAATAACAAACAAAATAACAACATTCACATCACACCTTCAAATCAACGATTACGATCATAATCAATCTTTTGAACCAAATCCAATTTCCATTGATTCAAATTTATTAAGAGCAATTGATGCAATTCCAAATGTAAAATTGCATCAGGCCTTTGCAACAAAAAATGGAATTTTAAAAACAAAAACAGATAATGAAGGTGTTATATTAAAAGGCGTTGATGAAACTTTTGATTGGACTTATCTAAAGCCATATATGATTCAAGGAAAAGCTTTATCTATCAATAAAAATGAAGTTTCCAAACAAATATGTATATCGAAATTATTAGCTGATAAATTAAATATCAAACTCAATCAAAAAATGTTGATTTATTTTATGAGTAAGAAAAAAGTAAGTGAAGGTGATTTTGCCAGCGAAAATTACATAGAGTACGAACCCCGTGTAAAAGATTTTTATGTGAAAGGAATTTTTAATACAGGCTTTTCCGATTTTGATAAAAACTTAGTTTTTGTTGATTTAAAACAAATTCAAAAATTAAATCATTGGCAACCTAACGAAGTAGCGGGTTATGAAGTATACTTAAAAGATTTCAATTTATTAGAGCAGTCGCTTGAAGACATTAATGATGTTGTGGGATATAAATACACAGTTAGTTCTGCTAAACAATTACAAAATTCTATTTTTAGTTGGTTGGATATGATTGATGTAAATGCCATTGTGATTATTACTTTAATGGTTTTAGTAGCAGCCATTAATGTCATTTCGGCTTTGTTAATTTTAATATTAGAAAGAACGAATATGATTGGTTTATTAAAAGCATTCGGATCATCTAAACAATCGATTAGAAAAATATTTTTTTACGTATCTATTCAATTATTGTTTAAAGGCTTATTAATTGGTAACATCATAGGTATTGGATTTTGTTTGATTCAAAATTATTTTCATATTTTACCACTCAACCCAGAAACTTATTATTTAAATGACGTGCCAATTAATTTTTCATTAACGCACGTCGTGTTGGTGAATATCGGAACAACAATCATTTGTTTATTGATGTTATTTTTGCCAACCCTTATTTTAAATAAAATAACACCAATCAAAGCCATTCAATTTAGTTAATGTTTCAAAACATGTTTAGCTGCAATCCAAGCAGTACTCCAAGCATTTTGAAAATTAAACCCACCAGTAATTCCATCTATATTTAATACTTCACCGCAAATAAATAAGTTTGGGAGTAACTTACTTTCCATCGTTTTAAAATTTATTTCTTTTAAATGAACGCCACCTGCAGTTACAAACTCTTCTTTAAAAGTAGTTTTACCTTCCATCTCATAAACATCGTTTGAAAGTGTTTGCGCTAACTTATGAATTTGTTTTTTACTCAGTTCGTTCCATGGCTTTGACAATGAAATGTCTGACTTCAAAAGGAGATATTCCCATAAACGTTTTGGGATATCCAGCATCGCTGAATTTAAAATCAAAGTTTTAAATGAGATGTTTTTTAAAAGTAAATTTTTTATTTCTTCCTCTTTTAAATATCCTGTCCAATTCACTGAAATGCTAGTTTGATAATTCAATTTAAAAAAATCGACAGCTGCAAATGATGATAATTTTAAAACAGCTGGCCCACTCAAACCCCAGTGTGTAATTAAAATAGGCCCCGTATATTGATGTTTTGTACCTATTACTTTTACAGTTCCATTTTTTACACTCAAACCCATGAGCTCTTTTATTTTACTGCTAGGAAGATTGATTGTAAATAAACTTGGTATTAATGCATCAATGGTATGACCAATTTTTTTTAGAAATAAATAATTTTTTTCTTGATTGCTTCCTCCAATACAGCATATAACTGCGTCAACAATATATTTTTTTTTAACTGTTATCACTGAAATTTTATTTCCAGTAGGGATTAAATCCAAAACTTCTGTATTTAAATCAATATTTATGTTATACTTTTTTACCTCGTCTAAAAAACAATGAATGATGCTTTCACTGGTATTACTTTCAGGAAACATTCTCCCATCTGATTCAACTTTCAGTTTGACGCCTCTTTTATTAAACCATTGAACGGTATCATTGGTGGAGAATTGTGAAAAAACTTGCTGTAATTCTTTTTGACCCCGTGGATAATTTTTGATGAGTTCTTGATTTTCAAAACAAGCATGGGTAACATTACAACGTCCACCACCCGAAATTTTTACTTTTGATAATAGTTTACCAGACTTTTCTAAAATGCGAATGTTTGCTTTAGGAAAGTGAATGGCCGAATTGATGGCTGAGAAAAAACCAGAAGCGCCGCCACCAATAATGATGATATGTTTTGTGCTTTCCAAATTATTTGTAAACTTAATAAAGTTTTTGCTGAAAGCTTATTTGTGAGTTGAAATGATTAATTTTTGTATTATTGCGATTACCTAAAATCGTTATACTAAAATGCTTTGGCACTTGTTAAAATTTTATTTCATTATTGTCATAAAAGTTTTTTTTAAAAGAATCCGAGTCTCTCATGCGCATTATCTAAACGTTAAAGAACCAGTTATTTTGGCCATGAATCATCCCAATGCATTAATGGATCCTGTAGCTTTTACAGCCAGCATTTGTGGACCCAAGTTAAGATATCTAGCGAGAGGCGATGCATTTAAAAAAGGATTGATCACTTGGCTATTGCAATGGTTAGGGATCATACCCATTTTTAGAATTCAGGATGGCGGAAAAGAAGGTCTTTTAAAAAATAATGAAACATACCAAATTGTTAATAGCCTCCTTAAAAAAAATAAAAAAATAATCATTTTTGCTGAAGGCATTTGTGTTCAAGAAAGGCGTTTAAGGCCTTTAAAAAAAGGAGTTCCACGCATGATATTTGGCGCCATGAATGAATTAAACCTTAAAAATTTAACAGTTTTGCCCATAGGAGTTAATTACCAAAATCCATCACAGTTTAGAGGCACTGTTTTTTTTAACATCGGAGAGCCGATGCAAATGATTGATTATATTGAGCGATACAAAGATGCTCCTTCCAAAACAATGAACGTTTTTTTGGCTGATTTACAAGCAAAAATGAAAGAATTGATTGTTCATATCAATCATGAGAAAAGCGAAACACTCATAGAGTATTTGGAAGTTATGTTGAAACATGATTACTTTAAAAAGCAGCACTTAGATTTGAAAAATTTAGAGCACGAATTTTTATTTTCAAAACAAATTGTTAAAGTTATTAATAATGCTGAAGAGTCTCAACCAGAGCAGTTAGAAACATTATCAGAAAAAGTCAATCAGTATGCATCTGAATTAAAAAAGCATCAATTAAGAGATTGGCTGATAGACTCAGATTATCAAAAAAATATTAATTATTTAGCTTCTGTTTTAAGATTAAGTTTAATTGTTGTTTCATTACCCATATACATCTGTGGACTCATTGGTAATTACTGGCCGTACAAATTATCTTATATCATTACTTCTAATAAAGTAAAACATAAGGAGTTTAAAGCTACATTTTACATGGGGATTGGAGCACTTTTGTTTTTAATAAATTATTTGTTTTTGTTTTTTATTTCTTCTGCACTGTATTCTAGTTACTGGGGTTTGTTGGTGATTGTGATTTCATTGCTATCAGGCTATGCTTGCCTATTTCTTTCTCCGCTTCGCAAAAAAACGATGGGAATGTTGAGGATATTGAAATTGAAATCTAAAAATAAAACAACATACAATCATTTAATTCATCAACGCCAACAGGCTATAGATGCTTATCATTCTCTAACTCATGGAATGGCCTAAAAGCCAGGGCAACCGCATAAATAACATCTCATAGTCAATAAGTTATAAAAGGACTTAGCTCCTATGAATAAAATCAACCGAGAAAGAAAATCATTTTCCTTCAAACAGGCATAGAAAATATCTATGCTCTGTTATCGGGACAATTTTTGGTCGAACACAAATGTAAATAAAAACATTAAAATTTCAAACTCCTAT
>JBKDJY010000056.1:0-8312 GCA_046345275.1 Bacteroidota bacterium | reverse complement strand
CCAATTAATGTAGACCATAGCAGTTGACCACTGCTTGAAAAACGAGCGATAAACATATCAGAAGCACCAGCTATTGAGGTTACATTATAGGCACCTGTTAAATTTTGAAACGGAAACCCAACTGTAGAAGTATTACAACTTGACATCCTTCTTTAGTTTTATTAGAAATAAAACATTGGTCTGAAATAATATTTGAAATAAATATGTGATTGAAATTATTATCAGCTAATTGTCTTGTAGAGATTAAAGAAATATTTTCAGAATTAAAATGTTGCAATACTCTTGTATTTAATCTTGCAACAAAATTGGTATGATAATATATATAACGAGTATCAAAACATCTATAATTTTGCAATCTAAAATAAGAATCCTTAATGCCTTCTTGTTTTAATTGATTTCGAGATTTAGCTAGATCCCATTTATCATTGTCTTTTAATTTTAAATCATATTTATTTGCTAATTGCTCATCTGATAAATCATTAATTAAAAAATCATTTAATCTTTTTTGAATTGATTCTTTATTGAAATCAGTTATAAACTTATCTCTTTTCGTTAGTAAGCCTAGAGAATTTTCAATAAAAAGGCTTGGAAGAGAAATGCCATTGTCATATATTTTTTTTGAACTAAAATCTTTATTTACAAAATAATAATCAGGTGCTATATTGGGTAGCTCGTTATAGGGAATAGTTTTAAGTGAGTTTTCAATTAGAAAATCATACTTAATTTCTCGTTTACCAAACAAATCATAATGAAAAACTTTCCCTAATTCATTAGGTTTCTTTTTTCCTGTTTTAACAAATAAATTTATAGAAACACCTTGCATTATGTCAAACACATTTAAATCTGCGCTTCCATCGAGTGCAGTTTCATTTTTCTTAGAGTTCCCATGTAAATCAATGGTAAAAATTTTATCATACGTTTTTAATAAGTTCCAACGCATTCCTCTAAAAGTCGGGTTGTCTAAAAAACCATGAGGATTAATAAAAGCCAAAACTCCACTTCCGTTTTTCTCGATAAAATGTTGACCGTAACGTAAGAATTTAACGTAATCGTCATTTATAAATTTTGAATTTTGTTCTTTTAATTTTTCTTTACCACCTGGTTCTTTTTTATAATCTTCCATTAGGTTCATAATCCATTCGCCTTTATTTGCGCTTTCTCCGCTATAAGGTGGATTACCAATAATACACATTACAGGTGTATCACGTTTAATTTGATTTGCTTCGTTAGCTTCTGAACTTAGCCAATTAGCAAATAATGTTCCCGTATCTGGGTGGCTTTCTTCTAAACTGTTTGTTAAGTATATTCGTAAACGTTGAAGCCCCATCCCAACCTTCCCCGAAGGGGAAGGAGTATAACCAGTTTCGGTAAAGAGTAAATCCATTTGTAAATGAGCCATTGCATAACTCGCCATTAATAACTCAAATCCATTTAAGCGAGGCAATAAATGTGTTTCAATATAATTACTCCAAATTCCTTGTTGCCCCTCAAATTTTTTGTGAACGTGTTTTACAACTTCTGCTAAAAAAGTTCCCGTACCAGTGGCAGGGTCAAGTATTTGTACTTTGTGTACTTCTTGTTCAACTTGCTTACCTTGTAAGTTTACTTTTATTTTTGTTTTACTTGTATCTGCTAAACCTTGCGGTAAATTAAATTCTGTTTTTAAAATATCATCAACCGCTCGAACAATAAAATTTACTACTGGTGCTGGTGTGTACCAAACACCACGAGCCTTACGCAATTTAGGGTCGTACTCACTCAAAAAGGTTTCGTAAAAATGGATGATTGGGTCTTCCATTTTAGTTGTCTTCCCATAATTTTTTAAAATCTCTGCTACATTACACGCTAAAAATATTTCCACTAAACTATCTACAATCCATTTAATGCGGTCGTCAATATCAGGACCAGCAATGTAACCGAATAGTTTTCTTAAAAATGGATTTGATTTTGGAATTAATTCAGATGCTTCTTGTCGGCTAAATGTTGGCAATGTTGGGTCGTGTAAACGAGCCGCAAACATACCATAAGCAATTGTTTGAGCATAGACATCGGCAAAACCTTTAGGCGTAATATCATGAATTAGTATTTCCTTAAAGGCATTCATTTGGTCTTTAAGAGTACTGTTTTCTTGATTTGTTTCGTCACTTGTTAAAGCTTTTTCAATTACTTCTGAAAGTAAGCGGGCTTTGCCCGCCATCATTTCAGCTAATTTTTTTGAACTTTTAATTGATTGGCTAATGTGCGTACAAAAATCTTTTAATAGATTTTCAAATGAAGAAAAGTTATTTGGTAATGCAACAATCTTTCCATCTTGAATCTCTGCTATTGCTATTTTAGTTACAAACTGTCCATCACGATACAAATGAAAATCAATGTAATCTGTAAAGATTAAATTATTTAAAGATGCTTTGTAACGGTCGAATTGTTCTTTATTTCCTGTTTTTTTATTTCCCTCTAAATCTTTATCGCCAACATCTTTGGCTTCGATAAAGCCTACAGGAATATCTTTTTTACTTAATATATAATCGGGCGCACCGCACGATTGTCTTTTGGGTTCGTTGGTTGCAGCAATATCTTTTACAATAGATTCAATTAGTTGTTTAAGGTCGCCACGATAAGTATGTTCAGTTGCGTTTCCTCTTTTAAATGCTGAATTAATATTGTCGATATATTGCTGTACTGTCATAATAGGAAATAGAGAATAAAAATACTCACTAAAGTTTAAATATATGAAGATTAAAACAAATAAAAAACCGCACGCCTGTTTGCTTCTGTGCCTTTGAATGAACTGACTTGAGATGCGCAAAAAAGCGCTAAGCACACCTATTTGTTTTGCGCAGGAATTTTGCTTTTTTGCTTTTTGCTTGTCTTTTTGCAAAAAGCAAATGTGCTAAATTAGGGATAGAAAAAACGGGTTTGGCAAACCCACAAAAAGGGGAGGAAAGTAAAAACTAAAAACCGTTTCAAGTTTCCTAAACTGTTTCTATGAAACCCTGTTCTTGTCGGCACGTACCTTTTTAAAAACCGAAAAGCTAATTGTTTACCGAAAAATTGTCTTTGGAATTGTCACTGGGCGCATTGAACATAACATAAAAATATAGTCTGCTATTTTTTCATGTTTAAGTTCGGTTTTTTTAATTTTTGAACGCATCGATAAAAAAGAAAAGAAACTCGAAAATATTAAGGTAAATCCTAAAACTCCCGTAAAATCATCAATCAGTGTTGTATCAGCTTTATCAGTTAAATGATAAGTTGTAATCACAACTAAGCAAAAACCTAATAAGTTAGTTGATGTTGATAATATGTGTGGCGAAGTAGAGTTTGTCATTAATCATTCTGAGCTTCAGATTTACTTTGAATATTTTCAAGATCAGATTTTTAAAAAAAATCAAAAGCGATATGGTAGCCTCGCTTTTGATAGAATCTATTTTGTGTTTTTAAATTCAATGTCTTTTATATTTTCTCCCAACTTATCCATATCACGGTTAAAATCTTCTTTAAAAGAATACCATACATTTGTTTTAGTTTTACCAGAGTGCGAAATTCTTTTTTTTAATTCGCTATTTTGTTTTTCTAAGGCCAATACTTTTTTATCGTATGCGGCATCAGTTTCTTTATCACGACTTATTTTTTTTGTTTTTAATGCGTTAATTTTTTTTTGATTCTCAGCAATTTCTAATTCAGATTTTTCATTAAAATTTTTTAAACTGGCTGCCGAATCTGACTTTGCTTCCATTAAATCTTGTTGAGCTTCTGAAACATTTTTCCTTTCTTTTGATGCTTTTTTGTTTTCTTGGCCAAAAGAGTTTAAGCTACTGATGGCAATGATGCCAATTACTGTTAGTTTTAAAATTGATTTTTTCATTTTATTAATTGATTTTTATTTTCGCTACTGGCGAAAGCAGTTGTGAATCATTTCACGGCATAAAGAATAAGATGATTTTTGTATTAATTAATTATTGGTAATAATCCTATTCAAATTATATGCAAAGAAATTAATTTTAAAATCATGAATCATTATACAATATTTATTATTACTTGCATCATTCACATATCAAAAATTAATCACTGATCTTTTTAAATGCCTCACCTAAGTTTTCAATAACGTCAGTAATCAGCATACTTTCCATGCTTTGTTTTTTCAAGGTAATATCTGCTGCTAACCCATGAAGGTATACGCCCAATTTTGCTGCTGTTAATGGTGCATAACCTTGTGCTAAAAAAGAAGTAATAATGCCTGTTAAAGCATCTCCCGAACCTCCCTTTGCTAAACCAGCATTCCCAGTTGTATTATAAAATATTTTATTGGCTGATATGATTGTAGTGATATTATTTTTTAAAACAATAATAATACCATATTCATTTGCCTTTTTTATTGCCGTATTAATTCTATCTTCATTATTGCTATGGGAGCCAAAAAGCCTATCAAACTCACGATGATGAGGTGTAATAATTGAATTTTGCGGCACTTTGTTTAAGAGTTTTTTATGAGTTGATAATATTGTAAATACATCTGCATCCAAGAGTAAAGGTTTTTTGCTATTTGTGATAAAATTAATTAGCATTTTTTCTGAAACGGCATCAACGCCAATCCCTGGACCTATTCCGATGGCTGAAAATTGATTGATGTCATCTATATTGTTTTCCCTCATTTTCAGCATCGCTTCAGGGATGGCTGTTTGTAGTATAAATCGCTCTTGTTCAGGAACACAAACTGTTAGCAAACCAGAGCCTGATCTTAGACACGCTCTTGCAGAAATAACAGCTGCTCCCATCTTACCTCTATTACCTGCAATTAATAAAGCATGACCATAATCATTTTTATTAGAGGATGATTCTCTTTTTTTAATGAGAGACTTTATATGTTTTTTTGTGAGTGTTTTCATTTACAAATTTTGCTGTAAGGCATGATTTATATTGAATTCCAGTTAAGGGTGACGATGATTTCATTTCTTCTTCCAAATAATTGGTAAGGCGGATTATATCCTAAAAAACGAAAATTTCCGTAATACGATAAACGATGCTTTTTTAAAGCATTTTCAAGCATAGTGGTTTGTTTTTTTATAATATCGCTTGTTGCAAAACCACCAAAAGTTATGGCTGCAACATATTCTTCAGAAACCTCTTTAATTGTTACATCTGAATTGTTTGGCAATGGCAAATTATCTTTTTTGTAAATTGATGGCATTACAAAACTCATTGTTGATCCTGAATCCGCTATTGTCATGTGTACTGGAGAGGTCATCGCGATTTGTTTTTTATCTTTATTTCCGCCAAAAATATATCCTGCTAATTTTGTGAAACCCGAATTTCCTAATTCTCTATAAGTTCTTGCGGAAGATTTGATTGTTGCCATGGTTACGGAAGGATAATGTCGAATTTCAAACTCTTTCTCAACCTTTATGACTTTGTATGCTTGTGTTTCTGATTTTGCTGTTGCCATTGTTGTATAAATTTCAAATATTATAAATAGTCCAACTAATATACTGATAACGATTAATATTATTTTCATCATTGGTTCTAAATTTGTTTTGTTGTTTTTAATTTGCTTAGGTCAAATCCTTTTGCTTTTAGCCGATTGATAATGCCTTGATAAACCGTTTCATCTAGCTCTGGCTTTCTTGAAAGAATCCATAGGTATTTTTTATTTGGATGGCTAACCACTGCATAGCTGTAATCATCAGCTAAATCAATAATCCAATACTTTCCTTTAAATGGCCAAAAAAACTGAACCTTCAATTTGGCATTACCAGAATTTTCATCAACAAAGGCTTTTCCTTTAATGTAAATTTCTTTATTTTTTCTTTTGCATCTATTTTCTACGATCAAATATTCTTTATCAGTTGAGGTATATTCAGCAGTGGTGCATTCACAATCCTTCTGAAAAATTTGAGGGAAAGAAGCAACCTCATACCAACGTCCTGAATATTTTTTAAGATCAACATTAGAAACAGTTGCCAATGTTTGAGACTTAGCAAATATTGTGAACATTGAGAGGAGTAAACTCACAAACATCATTTTATTTAGGATTGGTAAACAATTCATAGTCATCATTGATTTTTAATGATTCATATTTTTCATCCTCTTCATACTTCGTAAGCTATAAATAATTTTTATTGATAAAATAATAAAGGTGGAAGAAAAATTCTTCCACCGATTTAAATTTTATTAGTCAACCAATGCGTAGTAATAATCAACAGCTAATTCGTTTTTCACATCCCAAATTCCTGGCGTATTCCATGCAATCCGACCAGCTTCATCTTTTTCATACCAAGAATTTACCGTTCCTGATAGCGTTACAGTTTTTCCTGAAACGGATACGTTGATGTCACTATCATCAACTGACCAATTTCTTCTTATTGCATTTTCAACATCTTGCTTTTCAATCGCATCGATTGTTTCCGATTTGATTTTAATATTGTTGCTTACACCCTTTACGCCAGTAAGATATTTAACGGCGCTTTTTGCAGATTCTTTTTGATAGTTCCAAGATAATTCGCCTTCTAAAGTAATCCAACCATCTTCTATTTTGATGGTTACTTTGTCTTTAGGAACTGATAAGTTCGATTTCAGTGCAGCTAAAGCTTCATTCGCAATTTCTAAATCTGTTTTTGTCCATGAACTTGGAAATTTCACTTCAATTTTTTCAACCAAAGCTTTTACTCCTATTACTTTTTTCGCAGCATTTTCAGCTTCTAATTTTTTAGCATAGCTGTCGACTATTCCCGTTAATGAAACTACACCGTCTTTTACGGTAACTCCAATTTCTGCTGCATTCAATAATGGCTCCCATTTGATGGCGTTTTGAACGTCTGTTTGTAATTCTGAATTATTTTTCATTTTATATTTATTAATGTTATAACGAAATTGTTACAACCGCTCAAATTTGAACTTATTGCTTGGCTTAATACTTACATGATTTTTAAAAAGACTTACATTATTCGCATATCACTGATGGTAAAATGTATTGAAATTATTTTGTTTTCATCGTGAGTTGTCTTTACATAATTTTATTTTTTGAATTTAATCTCTATAAAAAAATTAAATGTGCGTAAAAAAATGAAGCAGAAATGAATGTCTGATATATTTATGAATAAAATTTTATAAAAATTAATCTATGATATTTGCGAAGGATTTTTGTTGTTGTTTATTTGAAATTTCAATCATAATAGCATATATAGATAAACTAATGAGTGAAGAAAAAAAGCACCAAACAGATAGAATATAGTGTTCATAAAATATGGCTGTAATGATATAAGATATTAAAATGGTGGTGCCCAACATCCACATTCTTTTTATATGTGAAAAAAATGGCGGAGCAATGGTAGCCAAAGCATATAGCAAGATGCAATATTTTTTAAGAGAAGGGGGATATTGTTGCAAATACGTCATGTGATGCCCCACAATTTTTGCTTCCACATGGAATGTCAACAAGCAGTAAGCCAAATACAAGCCAACCATTATTCCTGCCCCAACTAAAATTTTTTGAATGTTGGTTCTTGTTTCTTTTTTTTCTAGTAACAAAATAGCAATTGGCACCCACAAAGGCCAAAGAATTTGGGCAAAAAACAAGAAAATATAAGTGAATATTTTTTGCGTCATCAGATTATCAGGATTTGGAAGTGTAAGCCAAAGAACACCCTCTGCTATTTGCTGAATTCCAAATATAAATGGAATGCTTGAAAATAGGAATTGCGATGAATGGTGCGTGTTCTTAATTGATGCGATACCAATAACGGTAAGCACAACACCTGCTCCTAAACTGATATTTGCTGAAAAGCACATCCGCTTAAAAGTTTAAAGAATTATTTTTGTCCTCAATCAGTTTTTTCTTTTCCTGATATTCTTCTTTGTTAATTTTTCCTGCCGCAAAAAGCTTTTTTAAAGTTTCAAGCGCTGAGCCTTTTTTTATATCTTGTTTCAAAAGACCAGAAGGCATCATAAAAAGCCAAAAAAGTATGATCCCAAAAAAAATCCACCATACAAGGTGCATTCCTAAAAAATGATAGTTGTTGTAATACATGATGAAAATTTTATACTATTGATTTGAAAAACTAAAGATGAATAAATAACTTTTCTTTTTATCAACCCTGCAAAGCTGCAAACATTAAAGGGCTTATGTGTTATATAATTTCCGACTGAAGTTATATAATTCACACTTTTTAAAAATTTTCCTTGTTGGTGTTATGACCATTACTGTTCGGAAGATTAACATTGGAAATTTAATAAAAAATTATTCGATCAGCTAGTAGGTTAAAATTAATGTCATTATTTGTACTATGACTGCAAATAAACTATTAGAGCTTCTTCCC
>JBKDJY010000055.1:0-17989 GCA_046345275.1 Bacteroidota bacterium | reverse complement strand
GATACTTACTATGCACTAAAGACGACGATTGAATATTTAATTAGGAGCAATGTCATTCCTATTATTATCGGCGGAAGTCAGGATTTAACTTACGCGCAATTTTTGGGTTATGAAAAATTGGAACAGACCATTAACATTGTTTCAATTGACTCTTCTTTTGATATTGGTGATCCTCAAGAAAGCATAACGAATCATTCATTTTTAGGAAAAATTATTTTACATCAACCTAATTTTTTATTTAATTATAGCAACATCGGTTATCAAACTTATTTAGTTGATCCAACAGCTTTAAATATGATGAATCGGCTATATTTTGATACATATAGATTAGGGCAAGTACGCGATAAAATTGAAGAATCAGAACCAATCCTTCGTCATGCAGATATGTTAAGTTTTGATATTTCAGCCATTAAACATGCTGATGCGCCTGCTAGTCCTCATGTTTCTCCTAATGGTTTTTATTCGGAAGAGGCTTGCCAAATGATGAGATATGCAGGCATGAATGATAAATTAACTTCAGTAGGAATTTATGAAATTAATCCTGAGTTTGATATCAATGGAAAAACTGCAAGCCTTGCAGCGCAAATGATTTGGTGTTTTGCAGATGGCTTTTATAACCGTAAGAATGATTTCCCGTCGATGTCAAGTAAGGATTATGTGAAATTTCATGTTGTATTACAGGATGGAAAATATAATATCAATTTTTATAAAAGTAAAAAAAGTGATCGATGGTGGATGGAAGTTCCCTATCCGCTTTCAAAAGGATTGAAATTTGAACGACATACATTATTACCATGCTCATTTAAAGATTACGAGTCGGCCGTAAATAACGAAATGCCTGATAGATGGTGGCAGACGTATCAAAAGTTGGCATAAAATATTTTTGAAAATCAAAATTCTCATATCTCAAAAAAAAATTTTAACTTTCCATCAACCTACTGTGTTTAAAAGTTTAAAAGTTCAATTCTTAACTAAGTATTTGCTCAAACTCAATCTTATGAACAAAGCAACGGTTGATAATCAATTGTTTAATAATTGTGATGTTAATGATATGTTAAGATTGTTAATTGCTCTATAATTTCTTATATTCATTATATAAAAAGTTAAAAGCATCTTTACCCCCCGCTACAAAAAATAACCATGCAAAATTTTGACAACCAAAATAAAATTCGAAAAAAATTAATTGCGCCTGTTTCTGTAAATGAAATTGGTAAGTTGCAACCTCAGGCAGTGGAATTAGAAGAAGCAGTGCTTGGTGCTATGCTTTTAGAGAAAGATGCCTTAAGCTCTGTGATAGATGTTTTATCTGCCGAAACTTTTTATAAAGAACAAAACGGAATTATATTTAAAGCGATTTATAATTTATTTAATCGTTCTGAGCCTGTTGATATCATGACGGTATCACAAGAACTTAAACGAACAGGAGAATTAGAATTTGTAGGAGGCTCATTTTATGTATCTTCTTTAACCAATAGAATTGCCTCATCTGCAAATATTGAATACCATGCACGTATTGTAGCACAAAAATATTTGCAACGCGAACTCATTAGAATTAGTACCGAAACCATTAAATCTGCTTACGAAGATGGAACAGATGTATTTGAATTATTAGATTCTACAACGCAACATATTTTTCAAATTTTAGATTCTAATGTTAGAAAACAACATGTGGGGATGACTTCATTAATTGCAAAAGCCATTGAAGATATTGAGGCAGCCGCTCAAAAGACGGACGGCTTATTAGGCGTACCTTCTGGATTTACAGCTTTAGATCGGATTACAGGAGGTTGGCAAAAATCAGATTTATTGATATTAGCTGCCAGACCAGGGATGGGTAAAACAGCATTTGTTGTATCAATGGCAAAAAATGCAGCGGTAGAATATAACCGTCCTGTTGCTATATTTTCTTTAGAAATGTCGGCTATTCAATTGGTGAAAAGATTAATATCTTCTGAAACTGAAATTACGCAAGATAAAATATTAAAAGGCAATTTAGATAATCATGAGTTTGTGCAGTTAAACGAGCGTATAAAAAAATTATCTGTCGCACCTTTGTATATAGATGATACACCAGCCTTGTCTATTTTTGAATTAAGAGCAAAGGCGAGACGTTTGAAAGAACAGCAGAAAGTGGAAATGATTATTATTGACTATTTACAATTAATGAGCGGAGGACCCGATAGTAAAGGTAATAGAGAACAAGAAATTTCGGCCATATCTCGTGGATTAAAATCGTTGGCAAAAGAATTAGAAATTCCAATTATTGCACTATCACAATTAAGTCGACAAGTTGAAAACAGACCAGGAGGCAGCAAACGCCCTCAGTTAAGTGATTTGAGAGAATCAGGTGCCATTGAACAAGATGCTGATATGGTTATGTTTATTTACAGACCAGAATATTATCAAATTGATGTAGATGAAAATGGTCAATCAACAAAGGATAGGGCACAAATTATTATTGCAAAAAATAGACATGGAGCCATTGAAGATGTTAATTTAAGATTCGTTGGGATGTTTGCTAAATTCACAGACATTGATTTTAATGACATTCAAACACAATATTCTGCACCTTATAATAACGTAGAAAACAATGCTGATTTTTTATCTCAATCAAATACCAAAACACTACAAAGTAAAAGTAATTGGGATATAGATGATGACATTCAAAGTAAAGATATCATCAGAAGAAATGACATTGACGAGGCCTTTTAGATGTTATAATTTTGAAAGAATCAATTTCGAGCGCTAATCTATTTTTCTTCTTATTAATATTAATTGGAATCATTGGAATTAAGTTAACCGAATAAATGAAAAAAAAAATTAAACAAACAAAAAGGCATTCACTTGACTTTACATTTTTATCAATTTTTATATTACTTATTATTATTATTATTATTAATTCTTCCTTTAAAATTGCTAATGTAAAAAAATATTCCCCTGCTAATGATGAAAGAGGTGCAGACACATTATATAAACCAAAAAAGAAAGATATACTTCTGTTTTATATACAATTAAGCGAAAATCATAATATTATAGTTTATGATATAAATTACAATGCTGATAAAACTGTAAATGCATCACAACCCGTACATACTTACTGGATTCGATATTCTGAAAAAGGTCAAAACAAGGAACTTACTTATTTTCAGAGGCACCTTGTTTACGGACTTGAAACTAAATTAATTGATAAGGAAAAGCAAGCTTATACTTTGGAATTTGTTTCTTATAAAAAAAAGAAGATTTATCTCAGTAAAACAAAAGTTGACAATAAGTATAATGCCTATATGGATATACATGGAAAAATTTCTTTGTTATCTAAAATATTTATTCAGGTTGAACCAAGAACTTTTGGCTTACCAACTGTAAAATATGTTGATTTATATGGCAAGGAAATTTCTACGAATAGCACAATTACTGAAAGAATCATTCCTTAAGACTTACTAAAAATTGATTTTATTTTAATTAAATTGAACTGATTATTTCCAGTATATTCAAAAATTTCGTTCAAAATTTCTAATAAAGCAGGGTAAGTATTTATCCTTATCCTAATTGCCTTAGTCCAAATTTGTATGAATTAACAGGAAAAAAAACGGAAAAAGTATTAGAAAAAAATATTTTTGTTTTTCAGAGGTCTTATATAGTGAATTAAAAATAACTACTAAAACCAAATTGAATAATATTGGTTCTAATAGGAGAATTATTAAGTAAATCATGCGCACCCTCAAATCTAAAATGATTGACGCACTCACCTTATTTTTTCTGAACCAATAATACATAAAAATTCTCATCAAGTACAAATCCTTGTTGTTTACTTTTTAATTCTTGCCATCTCTCTGTTGGCTCAATCGAAAGCTCTGTTCCATTTATTAAAACCCTAAGTTTCATATTAAAACCAGAAGTAACGCCTTTATATCGGTAAGCGTAACCAGCTTTTGTTTTTTTATATTCTAATGTTGGTAAGCGGATTGTTCTTAAATACTGATTAAAAATGGGACTTAAATCCATTTTTAAAACTTCGGACATGTAATTTTCAATTTGAGTGCTGGTAACAGTTTGATGATAGAATTTTCTATTTAATCCTCGCAGCATGTTGCGCCACAAGCTGTCATTCCCCACCAATTGTCTAATTGTATGCAACATATTGGCACCTTTGTAATAAATGTCAATGGGGCCTTCTTCGTTTACATCATAAGCGCTGATAATAGGTTTATCATTCATAACTAACTTCCTCGTTCCAATGACGTATTCAGCGCCAGCTTTTTTTCCAAACAAATATTCGGTGTATAAATTTTCAGCATAAGTTGTAAAACTTTCGTGAATCCAATTATCCGCTACATCTTTTGCACTGATACTATTTCCAAACCATTCATGTCCAGATTCATGAACAATAACAAAGTCCCACTTCAATCCCCAGCCGCTGAGTGATAAATCTTTTTTTTTGTATCCATTTTCAAATCCATTTCCGTAGGCGATTGCGCTTTGATGCTCCATTCCCAAATAAGGCGCCTCTACAAGCTTATAGTCATCTTCATAAAACGGATAGTGACCAAACCAATATTCAAAACAGTGCAAAATAGATTTCACTTGCTTGAATTGTTGTTTAGCTTTTGATACGTTGTGATTGAGAACCCAATAGCTTAAATCAAGCACACCATTTTCTCCATGAATGGTATCCTGAAAATTACTGTATTTACCGATGTAGGGACTGATACAATAATTATTAATTGGATTTTGAACTTTCCACGTATAAGTTGTTGTATTATTTGGATTCTTCTTTATGTCTATAATGCGACCGTTTCCAACAGCAACAAGATCAGACGGAACAGTGTAATGCAACAGGCATCCATCGGGTTCATCTTCCATATGGTCTTTATTTGGAAACCATACTTGTGCCGCCATCCCTTGGCAAGCAATGGAAACCCAGTCTTGTTTGAAAACATCTTTTGTCCAAACAATGCCGCCATCCCATGGCGGCATCTTGGCAGTGATAGGCTTTCCATGAAAATATACAAGCATGTCAAACGTCGCGCCAATTAGATGTTGTTTAGGCAATTCAATAAAATAGGCATTGCCATCGCGTTTGAATTTACAAGCTTGGTCTTGAAAAATGATACTATCAATCATCATTGGTTTCATCAAATCTAGTTGCATAACTGATTGTGATTCTAAGGCAGTATAGGAAATTCGATTTGTGCCATTGATTGTGCTATCTTTCAAATTAAAATTCACACTTAAATCGTAATATTTTAAATCCCACCAAGAACGTGCTTTTCCATAAGTACCTTTGAGAGAATCAGCATGTGTAAATTTCAGATTTTGTGAATCGCAAACACGAGCCAAAAGTACCAAACATGTCATTAAAATAAATCTCCAATTCATTGATGGCAATTTACAAAATAATCGAGATGAAAAGGAAGAGAAAATAATCAATCTCTAATGCGTTCAGTTAATTTTTCAGTCAGTTCATGTGTAACTTATAAAATTTATCGTTCACTAATTTTATTTTACCAGCAAGTATAGAACAACCGAAACGACCATCAATAGAAGAACTAACTCGACAGCCAATTTTACCGACCCGTTTGACATTGATAATCTGTTGAAAACTTTGAACACTTTTTTAGAGCATTTTCAGAATTCATTTTATATTTTTGACACGAATAGTCAAAACACTTTTGTTCAAAATGGACAATTTAGGAGAAACGATAAGAAAACTACGAGAAGAAAAGGAATTGCCCTTACGGACAGTTGCAGCTTTCCTTGATATAGACCAAGCTATTTTAAGCAAAATAGAACGAGGACAAAGAAATGCAACCCGAGAACAGGTTGTGAAACTTGCAGCGTATTTTAAAATTAAAGAAAGTGATTTGCTTGTTTCTTGGCTTTCTGACAAGTTGGTTTATGAAGTAGCAGACGAACAAGTGGCTTTAAAAGCATTGCAGGTAGCAGAAGAAAAAGTAAAATACAACAGGATTAAAAAGAAATAATATGGCAACACATTCAACATTCGAAAAAATTAAACATACCAATGAAATTGGGCAAGAATACTGGAGTGCAAGAGAATTGTATGGGATACTGGAGTATATTAAATGGGATAAATTTCTTAATGTAATTGATAAAGCCAAACAAGCCTGTAAAAACTCTGGGCAAGAGCCTGATGATCATTTTCCCCGAGTGGAGAAATTGATAGATTTACCCAAAGGAGCTAAAAGGGATATTGGCGATATTCGCCTTTCAAGGTATGCGTGTTATTTGATTGTGCAAAATGCCGACCCTTCTAAAGAGGTAGTTGCTTTAGGGCAAACCTACTTTGCTGTTCAAACAAGAAAACAAGAGATTTTAGAAGAAGATTTTAAGCAACTGCATACAGAAGAGGATAAACGTCTTTTCTTAAGAAAAGAAATGGCAGAACACAACAAGCAATTAGCTGATGCTGCAAAAAAAGCAGGTGTTATTCAACCATGGGAATATGCCGTTTTTCAAAATCATGGGTATATGGGATTATATAATGGCTTGGGTGCAAAAGAAATTCACGCAAAAAAAGGATTAAAGAAAAGCCAAAATATTCTTGACCATATGGGAAGTACCGAATTGGCAGCAAACCTTTTCAGAGCTACTCAAACGGAAGATAAATTAAAGAGAGAAAACATTAAAGGGAAACAAAAAGCTAACCAAGCGCATTTTGAAGTTGGACAAAAAGTAAGGCAAACGATTAAAGAACTTGGGGGTACTATGCCCGAAGATTTACCAACAGAAGAAAGTGGGAAGAAAATTGAGAGTGGGAAGAAAAAGTTGAATTCAAAATCCAATGATAAAAAATGATTTCTTGGCTTTCTGACAAGTTGGTTTATGAAGTGGCAGACGAACAAGTGGCTTTAAAAGCATTGCAGGTAGAGGATGAAAAAGTAAAGTATCAAAAAAGTAAAAGCAAAAACCATGAAAGGCATACAAGGGACATCAAATAAAACTTACCGTCAACTAATGGGTAATGGGTTACGTTATGAAATTCCAAAATTTCAACGAGACTATACTTGGGAAGCAGAACATTGGGATGATTTATGGCAAGACATTAGGGCTTTAATAACCAATGAGGATAACGAACATTATATGGGATATTTGGTTCTTCAAACCTCAAATAATAAAGAATTTCAAATAATTGATGGGCAACAACGATTAACCACAATGAGCTTGTTAATACTTTCAACACTAAAATGCTTGAAAGAGTTGGTTGATTCAGGTATTGATGCTGATAACAATCATAAAAGAAAAGATAGTCTTTTAAATAGCTATATCGGATATATAGACCCCGTAACCTTAATTTCTAACAATAAACTTAAATTAAATAGGAACAGTGACGACTATTACAAACAGCACTTGGTTTTATTAAAAGAGTTACCACTTCGAAATACCAATACATCTGAAAAGCACATGAGAGAGTGTTTTAATTGGTATTATGATAGAATAAAAAAAGAATTTAAAACAGGCGAAAGCTTAGCCGCTTTTATTGATAATATTGTTGATAAATTGTTTTTTACAGTTATTGAAGTAACCTACCAATTAAATGCTTTTAAAGTATTTGAAACTTTGAATGCAAGAGGCGTTCAATTATCATCATCAGATTTGTTGAAAAACTATTTATTTTCAGTTGTGGACGAAACTAAACCTCACATATCAGAAATTGAAGAGTTGGAAAATATTTGGAGCAAGATAGTAGGAAAATTGGGTGAACAAAAATTTGAAGATTATTTACGGTATTATTGGAATAGCATAAATAAATCAGTAGGCAAAAAAAATCTATTTAAAACCATAAAAGGCAATATAAAATCAAAAGACCAAGTTTTTGAACTAATTAGAAACCTTAATGATACAGCAGATATTTATTTAGCTATTCAAAATCCTGAAGATGAATTTTGGAAAGATAAACCTGAAATAAGAAAATCATTAAAAGAATTAAGGCTTTTCCAAATAAGGCAAACCAATTCCCTTTTCTTATCAGCATTAAGAAACTTAGAAATTGAAAACTTCCAAAAATTAGCTAAAATTTGTTCAGTAATTTCATTTAGATATAACATTATTGGGGGATTAAACCCGAATGCACAAGAAGATGTTTACAATACAGTTGCTTTGAAAATAGCCTCAACAAAAAACTTTGCAGCAGTAGATTTTCAAAACATTTACGTAAGTGATTTGAATTTTGAGAATGATTTTTCTACCAAAGAATTAAAAAATACTTCTCGAAATCATAAAATTGTAAAATATATTTTAGCTAAAATTGAAGTGTATCAATATAAAAATGAAATTGATCCTGATAGTGATTTATTTACTATTGAACATATCTTACCTGAAAATGCAGATGATGCTTGGGGAGAATTTACATTCGAGGAAATTAATCGTTCAGTTTATAGAATTGGAAACCTTACTTTATTAGAAAAAAAATTGAATCGTGAGGCAGACCAGAAACCATATATTGAAAAGATTAATTTCTTTAATCAATCAAACAGTGAATTAACAAAATCTATTTCCGAACATTTTGACACTTGGTCTGAAGACAAACTAGCTGCACGACAAAGGGAATTGGCAAAACACGCCAAAGCAATTTGGAAAATTCAAGGATTAAGTATTTAATTAATAACGATATGCCAACACTCCATTTTAAAGGAAAAACATTTGTGCAAAACCACCACTTGGCGGTTAAGTATCATCAATTGGTGCCGAAAAAAGAATTGAGTTTGACCGACAAAGTTTCTCTGCACGATAACCTGATTATACAAGGAGATAACTTAATCGCATTAAAATCCCTTTTACCAACCTATTCAGGTAAAGTGAAGTGTGTTTGTGTAGACCCACCATACAATACAGGACAAGAAGGTTGGGCTTACAACGATAATGTTAATACTCCTATGATTCAGGAATGGCTGGGGAAAGTTGTTGACAAAGAAGATTTAACAAGACACGATAAGTGGCTTTGTATGATGATGCCAAGATTAAAATTACTGAAAGAACTAATGTGTGAAGATGGCGTTATTTTAATTTTTTGTGATGATAACGAACAACATAACCTTAAAAGTTTAATGAATGAAATTTTTGGAGAGGATAATTTCATATCAACCTTTTTATGGAAGAAAAAATCCACTTCAACAAATGTTGAAGGAGTTCAAGTGAGTGCTTTGATGGATTACGTTCATATCTACGCAAAAACACCACAAGGTAGAATGAAACAAAGAGTTAAATTAAAAGAAAGCAGACAATATCCCCTAAACGACAAAGAAGGAAATTATAGATTAACAATAATTGAAAAGAAAGACGCTGGCTCATACAAAAGGGATACAATGAAATTCAAAATACTTGGGCAAAAACCTCGTGAAGGTAAAAGATGGCAAATTGGAGAAGACACTGCAAAAAAATATGAGGAGAAAAATAGATTCTTAATTGACAATGGAATTGTAAAATTGAAAATTTATGATTTTGAGGACAAGGACACATTCTCTGCACAGCCAAATTTATTAGATGATTTTGGTTCGACAGAAAGTGCTTCAAAGCTTGTTAATGAGGACATATTCAACGAGCCTGAACTTTTTGATAATCCCAAACCAGTTGAGTTAATTAAACATTTGATAAGTATTACTACCAACAATGATTCTATTGTGTTGGACAGCTTTTCAGGTTCTGGAACTTTAGCTCACTCTGTTTTAGAATTAAACTCTGAAATTCCAGAAAGCAATAGAAAATTTATTTTAGTTGAAACAGAAGATTACGCAAATGAAATAACTGCGGAAAGAGTAAGGCATGTAATAAAGGGCGTTAAAAGCTCTAAAAATGAAAAAATAAAAAAGGGTTTAGGCGGCACATTTAGCTATTTCCAATTAGGAGAAACGATTGAAATGGAAAGTTTGCTAAAAGGCAAAAACCTTCCTTCGTTTACTGAGTTTGCCCGATACTTATTTTATACAGCAACTGGTGAAGAATTCAAAGCCCCTCCAAACCTCCCCAAAGGGGAGGCTTCACATAGCCCGGTATTTATTGGGGAAAGTAGCAATTATGCGGTGTATTTATTATACCATCCCGATATAGAATGGTTGAAACGCAACGCTTTAACATTGGAAGGTTGCCAATCTTTACCAAAATTCAAAAGCAAACAACGCCTGGTGTTTGCCCCTTGCAAATATGTAGATGACCATACTTGTTTGGAATACCGAATTGATTTTTGTCAACTACCTTACGAAATATACCGTCTGAACCTCTGATTTACTCTTGATTAAAATGATTTAATTGATTATGAAATATCCATGTTTGCCTCAAACACCAAAAAAATGACTAAACTGGGCATCACAAATTACAATAAAGAATAATAATTTATAATTAAGAAATAGTGAATGAAAAATACAAGTATTCTGAATTGACAGGCAAAATAATTAGCTGTTCAATGGAAGTGCATAAAATATTAGGAAATGGTTTTCAAGAATTGGTTTATCAAAGAGCATTAGAAGAAGAGTTTATTATTCAAAGTGTTCCAGCACAAAGAGAGTTTGAAATGATGATTTTCTACAAAGAAAAAATAGTTGGAACAAGACGGGTTGACTTTTTTGTTGGGAAAGTTGTTTCATTAGAAATAAAGGCATTGACTAAACTAGAAGATGTTCATTTAGCTCAAGCTATCAACTATCTCGAGGCATACAATTTAGAAATTGGAATGTTAATAAACTTCGGGGCAAAAAGTTTAGAATACAAACGCCTGATAAATTCAAAGTTTGACCCATCAAAAACTAGCACATCAGTAAAATCAAAATAATCAATTTAATCAACGGTTCAGACAATGGGAAAAGCAGATAATATAAAACGAGCTAAAAAGCTTAAAGAAGCTAAAAGAAAAAGAGAGCAAGATGCTTTAATTGCAGCGGGCTTAGGTCCTGCAAGCAAAGCATTGCTGGAAAGAAATACTAATACTGGAGTAGAAACACGATTAAATACAGGAAAAATAAAATACTCTGAATTATTGAAGGAATTTGTTCATCCAATTGTGAGTGAGACAGATGACATTTCTATTGTAAGAACAAAATATACATTTGGTGCTCACGCTTGGAATGCAGCAACATTAAGAGAAAAAAGCGAAGAGGTTTACCAATTGACGAAAAAAGATATTTCGTCAATAATGCCAGATACTCCTGAAATTGAACAATTGTTTGATGAAATGGTAAAACGTAAACAAGAGGAGTTTTCGGAATTCAAAAGTATAATTGCTGATTTTGAAATAAAGAAAATACGTGGACTCGATTACGATTTAACCGTAGCTACAACACCTTTAAAAGATTTATGATTGAACCAATTCCATATTTCTATGAAAGTATCAATCGCAATGCTATTGTGATAAAACCCAAAAAACCATTGTTCGATTGGATAAATTATTTGTATCCTGAAAGTCCAGTTACAAAAAAAGAAGAAGGTACAATTTATTTAATTCGTGAAAAAGACAGCAACGAAGAAACAGAAAAATGGTTGAAACGGAACTTTGACCAAATTTTTCAAAATGAATTGAACGATTGGTATACAGATAAAATGATTGGCCACAAAAAAGAACTTTTAAAGTTTTTCAGGAATGGTTTGAATATGACATACACTCAATGGTTTTAGATCTTGAAGAAACCGATATAACAAAAGATTAAATGAGACTTAAACACTATCAGGAAAAGGTTTTAAAAGAACTGAAAGAGTATTTAGTTTCTCTTTCAGAATTCAATGCCAAATACGAAAAGGCTTTGGAGTTTGATGCTGATATGGCAAAGGATTACAACTTTCCCAAAAGAGCATTTGAACAAGCTACAGGAAGAACAATTTATCATTCTAAAACAAATGGTTTACAAGAGCCATTACCTGACATTTATTTGAAAGTACCAACGGGTGGTGGAAAAACTTTATTGGCTTGCCATGCAATTGATAACATTCAAAAAACATTTCTAAAAAAACAAACGGGTTTAGTGTTGTGGATTGTTCCTTCAACACAAATTTATCGCCAAACCATTTTGGCACTCAAAAACAGAGAGCATCCATACCGGCAAATCTTAGATATATCAAGCGGAGGAAGAACGTTAATTAAAGAGAAAAACGAAATGTTTAATCGTTTGGATATTGACGAACATTTGGTTGTGTTGATGTTAATGTTGCCTTCGGCAAATCGTCAAAATAAAGACACATTAAAGGTTTTCAGAGACCAAGGCGGGTTTACAGACTTTTTTCCGAGAGAAGATGATTTTGAAGGGCATAAAAAGTTAAAAGAACTCATTCCGAATTTGGATTGCTTCACAACAGAAATGGAAGTGTTCGGAACGCAAATAAAAACTTCACTTGGAAATACTTTAAAAGTTTTGCGTCCGCTTGTCGTTATTGACGAAGGACATAGAGCCTACGGAGAATTAGCAAGAAATACGGTTAGAAATTTCAATCCTTCATTTATACTTGAACTTTCGGCAACTCCCCCACCAAACAGTAATGAGTTGGTAAAAATTACAGGGCGTGAATTGCACGAAGAAGAAATGATTAAGTTAGATATTCACTTAACCAACAAAACAAGTTTAGATTGGCAAGACACTTTATTGGCAAGCTATGAAAAACGAAACGAGTTAGAAAAGAAAGCCAACGAATACGAGGGTAACACAGGTGAATATATTCGACCAATTTGTTTGATACAAGTTGAGAGAACAGGAAAAGACCAGAGAGATAAAAAGTTTATTCACGCAGAAGATGCGAAAGAATATTTAATTAAAAAATGTAATGTCCCTGAAAGTCATATTGCCATTAAGAGTAGCGAAAAAGACGACATTGAAGGAATAAACTTATTTGCGAATGATTGTGATATACGCTACATCATAACCAAACAAGCCTTACAAGAAGGTTGGGATTGTTCATTTGCCTATATTCTTACAGTGCTTACCAATCCATCATCAGCAACTGGAATAACACAATTGGTTGGTCGTATTTTAAGACAACCTTTTGCACGTAAAACCAAAATTCGGGAACTGGACGAATGTTACGTTTATACTTTCCGTCAAAATGCAAGCACTTTGGTAAGAGAAATAAAATCAGGACTGGAAAATGAAGGCTTAGGCGACATTGCAGGAAGAATTGTAAGTGATGATGGTGGCACAGATACAGGCGGTTTAAAGGAAAGAGAAATAAATTATCGTGATGGCTTCAAGAAATTTGAAGGCAAAATTTATCTTCCAAAATTTGTAATCCAAGAAAAGGAAAGTTGGCGTGATATGAATTTTGAGATTGATATTTTAAGTGCTATTGATTGGGAAAGCATCAACATTGATGAACTTAAAAATCTATCCTTACAAAACAAAATAAACAAAGAGCAAGAAATTGTTTTAGGACTTAGCAATGAAGAAAAGGAATTACTAAAGGCAAGTTACGGAGCAGAGAAATCAGGCACTTTAGAAATTGACGAAGTGTTTTTGACAAGACAAATTACAGACATCGTTCCTAATCCTTGGCATTGTTTCCAAATAGGAGAAAAGGCAATAAAATTGCTTTTAAAAATATATGACCGTGAAACAGTTGCAACAAATTTTGTTTTTGTAATTGAAGAACTTAAAAAGATTTTAGACAAAGAACGCAATCGTTTAGCGGAACAGGTTTTCAGACAAATGGTAGAGAAAAAGAAACTCTGTTTCTTCCTTATCACAGACAAAGGCGGTTTTGTGTTGCCATCAAGAATTAAAGTAAAAAGCAACAAACAATTGGTTCGTGCAGACAACACACCAATTCAAAAATCATTGTTCGACTATGTTCCCGAAGAGAACATTAACGACCTTGAAAAATCAGTTGCAATCTATCTTGACGAGCAAGAAAAACTATTGTGGTGGTATCGCAATATGAGCCGACAAGACTATCATATACAAGGTTGGAAGCGGAATAAAATATTTCCTGACTTTGTTGCAGCAGACAAACAGGAAGCAAAGGACGATTACGGAACAGTTTACGTTTTGGAGACAAAAGGAATTCACTTAAAAAATGAGGACACTAAATACAAACAAGATGTATTTGCATTTTGTAACGAACTTGGTGCAAAGAAGGCTTGGAAAGAGTTGTTTGACGAATTTCCAGACCACGACTTTGAATTTCAAGTAGTGTTTGAGGACGAATGGCAAAACAAAATAAATCAGTTAATGCAATGACAGGCAGAGCAAACTTATAAGAAATTGGCGTTTCAATTTTTAAATGAAGCTTTGTGCTTCGTATCAAGTTAATTACCGGTAGACAGTTTTGTGCTTTGAAATTGCCAATTTCTTTTAGGTGCAAACAGTTATTATTGTTTGTATTCATTTGTTGAAAATAGTTTATAGTGAACAAGTTCTACTTTTGTTCAATTTTTTAAAATCTGAAAATTCTATTGTAAAATTTGGATTAATATGTAAACATAATATGTCACTGCTTGTTTTATATACGTGAATAAATTTCACTTTAAACCCAATCATTCATTTTGTTCGATAAAATATAAATAAAATGTCTAATGGCTGTTTTTAAATAAGTAGGAAGAATTGTTTAACCATGGAAAATACAGACGCAAATTTTTGTTATTACAGTGGATTGCCTTCACCAATGGCATATATGGAAATTGTTGAAGAACAATCTAAAATTTTTAGTGATCAGGACATTGATCGAATAATAGAAATGGCTTGGGAAGATAGAACCACCTTTGATGCCATTGAATCTCAATTTGGCTTGAATGAGTCTGCTGTAAAAGCTTTGATGAAAAAAGAGTTAAAATTTAGCAGTTATACATTATGGCGAAAGCGCGTTCAAAGCTCTTCTACCAAGCACGCTTCAAAAAGAGTTGATGGTATAAATAAGTTCAAAAGTAATTTACAACGAATAATTTCAAATAATAAAATCTCTAAAAGAAAATGAGCAAAACATTTTTATTTGCTGGCGCTTCCAGTGCTATTGCAAAAGAAACAGCCAAAATATTAAATGATAAAGGCCACCGTGTTATTGGCATTAGCACAAAAGATACTAACTCTGTATACAGCGAATTTCATCAAATTGAGAAATATGATTTTGGTGTATATCCTGAAATAACAGATTCTTTAGACGGGCTTGTTTATTTTCCTGGAACCATTAATCTTAAACCTTTTGCAAGGCTTTCTCAAGCGGAGTTTATAAATGATTTTCAAATAAATAGTTTAGGAGCCATTGCTTTTGTGCAGGCATATTTAAATCATTTAAAAAAATCACAACATGGATCCATTGTATTTTTGAGTTCAGTAGCGGCGAGTATCGGCTTGCCTTTCCACGCATCTATATCAATGGCGAAAGGTGCCATCGAAGGGCTTATCAGAGCATTAGCCGCCGAGTTTGCGCCTTCTATTAGAGTAAATTGTGTTGCGCCTTCATTGGTAAATACACCTTTGGGATATAAATTTATTAATACTCCAGATAAAATGGAGCAAATGAAAAAAAGAAATCCTTTACAAAAAGTTGGCGATCCGATTGATGTTGCACAAGCAATTGTGTTTTTGTTATTAGAGGAATCTGCTTGGGTGAGCGGTCAGGTTTTATCAATTGATGGTGGAATGAGTAAAATTAAAAACTAATACCATGATTCAAACACATTTATCGCATGATAATTTAATATCAATGGAAAAAAGGCAGAGGAGTAATTTGATTAACTCAATAGGAGGGTTTAAAAGTGTTTGTTTAATCGGAACCATAAATCATGCTGGGCAAACTAACTTAGCAATATTTAATTCGATTGTTCACATTGGTGCATCCCCACCACTCATAGCCTTTATTGTAAGACCAGATTCTGTTGAACGAAATACTTTAACTCATATTCTTGAAACTGGCTATTATACGATGAATCACCTTAACGAAAAAATTTATATAAAAGGACATCAAACGTCAGCCAGATATCCGAAAGAAATTTCTGAATTCGATGCAGTTGGCTTAACAGAGGAATATAAAGACAATTTTTTAGCACCTTATGTGAAAGAAAGTAAAGTGCAATTAGGTGTACATTTTAAAGAGCACATCGATCTTGCTATTAATGGGACTATTTTAATCATCGGACAAATCGAACATCTTTATTTTCCGAAAGATTGCTTATGTGAAGATTCTTTTCTCGATATCGAAAAAGCTAATACGCTTGCTTGTTCGGGTCTTGATAGTTATCATAAAACAAGTCGACTAGAGCGATTAACGTACGCTAAACCGAATAAAGACATTGAATTTGTCAAAATGAAATACATTGAATAATGAAGCGATTAATATTGTATGGTTTAAACGTGATTTACGCTTTACTGATCACGAACCGCTCTATTATGCGCAACAAGAAAAGTTACCCCTTTTATTGGTTTATTTTTTTGAGCCCTCAGTCATGTCTTATCACGACAGCGATATCAGGCATTGGAGGTTTGTATATGAATCACTCAAAGAAATGCAATCGAAACTTTCGCAATTAAATTCTCAGATTTATATTTTCCACAACGAAGTTCGTTTTGTTTTTGAAGCTTTAGCAAATCAATTTTCTATTCACACCATTTTTTCGCATCAGGAAATTGGTAATAGCCTTACCTATCAGAGAGATTTGGATATTCAATTATTTTGTAAAACAAATACCATTTTGTGGAAGGAGTTTCAATTGCATGGCGTGATAAGAAAACTTAAATCAAGGAATTTGTGGGAAGAACGATGGCAAAAGAAAATGACGGAACAACCAAAATTAGTTAATGAAGAACATTGGAATATTTTAAAATTGAACGAAGATTTTTACAATAATCTCAAAGGTAAGAGCCTGTCAAAAGAAATAACTGTTCGGAATAAAAATTTTCAGCAAGGTGGAGAATTTTGGGCTTGGCGATACCTAGACGGTTTTATTAAAGAACGCCATGTAAATTACAGTAAACACATTTCAAAGCCAGCATTAAGCCGCAAAGGCTGTAGTCGCCTATCCCCTTATCTTACATATGGTAATATCAGCATGCGAATGGTTTATCAATACACCCGCCAACATTATACAAATGCTCAAAATAAAAGGGCACTAAACAATTTTATTTCCCGGCTGCATTGGCACTGTCATTTTATGCAAAAGTTTGAAGACGAATGCCGCATGGAATTTGAAAATGTTAATCGGGCATACGATGATTTAATAAAACCAAAGAATGAATTTTACATTAAAGCTTGGCAGGAAGGAAAAACAGGTGTACCCATCGTAGATGCTTGTATGCATTGCCTTGTAGCAACCGGTTATATTAATTTTAGAATGCGTGCGATGCTTGTTTCTTTTTTTGTATTTAATTTATGGCAGGATTGGAGAGAACTACATTTTTTAGCAAAACAGTTTTTAGATTATGAACCAGGCATTCATTACTCTCAATTACAAATGCAATCAGGCGTTACAGGAATTAACACAATTCGTATTTATAATCCAATAAAAAATTCGGAAGAACATGATGCTGAGGGTGTATTTATTAAACAATGGCTTCCTGAACTAAAACACATTCCTGCAAATTTAATTCACGAACCATGGAAATTAAGTTTAATTGAACAGGCGCTTTATCAATGCGAGATTGGTAAAGATTACCCAACACCAATTGTTGATATTGAAAGTACGCGTAAATACGCTAGCGATATTATTTGGAGTTATAGAAAAAAAGAAAATGTTAAAGAAGAAGGACATCGCATTCTTAAAAAACATGTTGCTAACCCAAAATCACATTTAACAAAAAAAGTCTTAAAACAAAAATCAAATGAATAAAACCATTAAACTCATTCTTTGTATCTCACTTACTCTATTTGTTGGGGCAATTAGTGGTATAGCTACTGCATCAGTTGTTAGCGGCTGGTATGTAACACTTAAGGTGGGTTCTAAAAATTCATTTTTAGAGATTTGAATAAAAATCGCAGAACCCATTAAACGATTTTTTGTAATCTGTATTTCAAAAATACGCTATTTTTTTCTTATTTCAACATGATTTTTCTATCTATCTATCTA
>JBKDJY010000054.1:0-17408 GCA_046345275.1 Bacteroidota bacterium | reverse complement strand
TGCGAGCATCATGGTTTTATAACCAATTCCCCTAGACCCACCTGTAATAAAAATTTTCATCTACTTCTTGTACTTTTTAATTAAACTAATGCAATTTAAACCGCCAAAACCAAATGAGTTTTTAAGTAAAATGTTGACTTCATGTTTCGTCCTTTTACCTCTACAAACATCCACATCAACCTCTGGATCGAGGTTTTCTATATTAATTGATGGATGTAACTCACCTCTGTTCATTTGTAAAACAGCGGCAACAGTTTCCACTGTAGCTGCCGACCAGCATGTATGACCTAACATAGACTTAGGTGCATTAATTTTTATTTTTTTTAAATGTTCTCCAAATACATCTTTAATGGAGCGCAATTCTGTTAAATCTCCTAAAGGTGTAGAAGTTGCGTGTGCACTAATATAATCAACTTCTTCAGGCTTAACATTACAATTCTTTAGCAAACGTTTCATTAAACGTGCTTGACCAATTTGAGACGGTTGAGGTAAATGGCAACCATCTGATGAAGACTCAACTCCTAATATCTCTGCATAAATTTTTGCGCCTCTAGCAATTGCATGATCTAATTCTTCTAAAATAAGTACAGCTGCTCCGTGTGATGGGACAAAACCTTCACGTCGTGTATCATATGGACGACTGGCTTTTTCAGGCGTATCGTTAAACGATTTATAAGAAATAGCTCCTAAAATAGCCATTCCTTGCATATCTAATGGAGAGTAATCTAATACTGGAGCAACAACAGCTGCCACGTTTACGTCGTGCACCTGAATTTCATCAAATGCACAGCGCATCGCAACATTTCCACTAGCACAAGCTGCTCCTACTGTGTATGCTGGCCCATGTAATTGCAAAATATCAGTAACGGCACCTACATGATGGGTGTCTAATCCGTACAGTGCAAATAAACCATCAACAAACTCAGGTTCATCGAGAAATATATCGTGGTTTTCATAAGTATACTTTTGATTAAGATTATGCCCGGCAACAATGGTTGCAATGTTATTTCCATCTTTAATGTGCTCTAGATAGCCAGCATCTTTAAAAGCTTCCACTGCTGTTTGCAAAGAAATTGCAACTGCCCATGGAGACTTTTTACCAAGCTTTTCAAACCGTTTAAAAACATCTTCAGGAATTGTTCCTTTGTAACTATCAATTTTACCGTTGATGTCGTAATCACCATGATCTCCTCCCACCTTTGAATAAATCCTACTCGAATCCAATGATTTCCATCTGGTAATTGCCGACTTACCTTCTAATAAATTTTCAATGAATGTGTCCAAATTGTCTCCAATTGGAGTGTTGATGGACATGCCTGTAATTACTACGCGTTTCTTTGACATCACTTCAATTTTTATTTTTTTCTAAGGATAATATACTTCTAAAATACTATGAGAATAAATATCATTATTAATTGTTACTTGAGCGGCCATCAATCCCATGAAATCATCATCTTCTATGGACTTTACCCTAATAATAAGATGATCGCCTGGCAGCACTCCTTTATTAAATCCTGCATTATGAACCCTTGTAAATAAACCCTTGACAGGTTTGCTATCTTCGTTAATTACAACTGTATTATTTTTTGTAAAATAAGCCAAACACAAGCCAGCTTGACCCATACTTTCAATCTGAAGCACTCCTGGATAAACAGGGGCGTCAGGAAAATGACCAGCAAATATTGGATCAGAAGGATTTACATAAGAACTTACTTCGATAAAAGCCTTCTCTATGTTTATTGCCGTTATGGCCGAAATTAAGGAGAAAGGATCACGGTGTGGAATTATTTTCTCAATAGAAGCTTTTCCAAAATTTACCTGAACAGTACCTTGTGACGGTATTCCTAAATGCTCCCTTTTTAAACTTTGAATTAAATTTTCTTTATCTTCAATTTTCACGGCGCAATATTACGATTTATTTGCTTATTTCATATGTCTAAGTTATTTATTTTTTATTGTCCTATGGAATAACAACTTTAGTCATTTTTGGTTTTGCTTGACGCAAAGATGCCTATTTCATATAAAATCCTCATAAAAATTTAACGGCTTTTGTCAACGCATTTTGGGAGAAGATCAGAAAATTTTTCTATAGACTTTTTGATAAGAAATGTGATTGATTAATTTGAAACAATTAAGCCAAAAACTTGGTTTTAATCTTTTTAAGAATATTACTTAATACCTCGCCTGGACCTATTTCAAGAAAATTGCTTTCTCCTTGAGACATCAAATACTCAATGCTTTGAAGCCATTTAATGGGGCTATTTATTTGATTAGCCATATTATTTATGATTCCGTCAAGTTCTTTTGGATATAGAGAGGCTGTATAATTTGAAATGATTGGTATCTCATACTGGTGCAAGGGCATTGACTCTATAAATTCTTTAAATTCGTTTTTTATTGGCGTCATATACCTTGAATGAAAAGCACCACTCACTTTAAGAGGAACATATACCAAACCATCTTCTTCAAAATAATCCGCTGCTTTTTCGAGCGATTCGAGTTTTCCTGAAATAACAATTTGAGATGCAGAATTGATATTTGCAATGTCAATTTCCGGAAAATTATTTTTTAATATCTCTTGTATTTCGCTATAGTCGGCGCCAATAATTGCTGCCATACCTGTTCCAACAATCGAAAACATAAGTTCTCCCCTTTTTTGAACGATTTTTAAACCCGTTTCGAAATCAAAAACACCAGCAGCGCACAAAGCATTAAATTCACCAAGACTATGTCCTAGAAAATAATCTGGCGTTTGATTTGACTTTAGATATTTTTGATAATGAAGGAAGTTAAGGAGAAATAAGGCAGGTTGCGTATAGTTAGTTTGATTCAAGGTATTGTTGGGATTATTGATACAAATATCAACAATATCATACCCGAGAATTTTCTTGGCATTTTCAACAACCTCTGGAAATTCATTAAACAAATCTTTTCCCATGCCGTTATATTGGGAACCTTGGCCAGGAAACATTACAATTTGAAGTGACATATAATTACTAATAAAAATTTCTATTAACCTTCAAAGATAGAATTAAATTTCCGTCAAAAATAGACAGAAATGTTAAATCGACTAAGTTGATTAAAATGATGACGTTGAAGTGTCTTTATGAGGCAATGAAGAAAGGAATTTATTATATATTGAAGAACTAAACAATATAAATAATGGCGCCGAAATCATTCCTGCTAAAACATCAATAACATAGTGTTCTTTGAGGTAAACAGTTGCAAAGCAAATGCCAACTACAAAAGGTAAGGTTAGAAAAAAAAGTTTTTTGATATGCCTAAAGAATATATAACTAAAAATAACGGCCATTCCTGTATGTGAACTTGGAAAGGCACCCGTAGCTCGTTCCATGGTATGAAGAAAACACATTATTTTTCCAAATAAATAAGGCTGATTAGGAAGATAGGCCGTTACTTTAAAATGATATTGAGGCCCTACAACTGGAATAATAATGTATAAAATGTAGTATAAGTAAAATGAAGTTATAATCATAAATATTGTTTTGTGAGCTTCCTCTGTTTTTTCAAAAAAAATTGAAATGCAAACAAGAGCTGTCAAAATATAATAAGAAAAATAACACATAAACATTGATTCGTTAAACCAAGATTGAGTCATAAATTTAGAAAACTCCAAACCAGGCTGACATCCAAATAACCACTCATCAATTTGTAGAAAATAAATATCCAAATCAGTTTTAAAAATCACATTCTTTATTAAAGCTGTTTCGGCATAAAAATAATTCAGAAAAAATAATGGATAAATGTTTTTAAGCAGTAATAGCGCTTTATGAGGAAATTTTCGACTAAAAATGGATAAAATGATTATTAAAAAAATAATTTCAATTCTTAGAGAAAAATGAGTCCATATATCGTCAATAGAGGAAGATGCTATTGAAATAAAAATACCAGAAAATAAAATGTAAATGATAGTCCCAATATCGAGAGGAGAAAGTAAGGTAAAAAATTTATGGGCAATTTTTTTTTTCAATTTATAAATGCAACTGATATAATCTGTAGGTCTTATAAATCTTAGCATTTATGTTCATTAAACCTTGATTCATCATCTCATTATTTTCAAGGATTAACGATGCTTCCGCACCAGTTATATTAAACTTTTTTGCAGCATTAATTGTCTTTGCATAAAAGCAAGCTTCAATTCCAAGTTTGCGGTACCCTTCTATGACACCTAAAACAACAACACGCATTTTATTTATCTTTCCTCTGTTGAATAATAATTTGAAAATTCCAAATGGTAATAAACGTCCTTTTTTTACATCTTTCAAAACTTGATTAATATCAGGAATGGAGAAAGAGAATCCAATTAATTTACCATCGTGTTCTGCCAAAAAACAAAGTTCAGGATTCATGATGGTTTTCATTTCTTTGCACAGATGCATGAATTCATTGTTTGTCATTGGAACAAATCCAGTGTTTTTATCCCAAGCTGTGTTATAAACTTGATGAGACTTTTGCGCCTCTTCATTAAACTTTTTCATATTAACCGTTCTGATAACAATCCCCTTTTTTTTCAATCGTTCTTCGAAAGCATCACAAACTCGAATGGACTTTTCGGAGATGCTTTGGTCGGTCATGTAATAGGCAAAATGATCGGTTTTTTTGGTGAACCCATAGCGGTCGGCAAAACCAGGATAATAATCTTTGTTGTATCCCATACTCACCATAGGAGGCAAGTTATAAGCATCGAGATGCCATCCAAAAATTTCGTTGGTTGAAAAACTAGTTGGTCCGATTACACTGGTAAGTCCTTCCTTTTTTATCCAATCAATTGCCGTGTCAAATAAACGTTCGGCAACTTCGTAATCATTTATAGCTTCAAAGAATCCGAAAAAGCCATCTTTATTGCCAGTAAAGTTAATATGGTTATTATTTCTAATTGCAGCGATTCGGCCAACAAGTTTGTTACTTTTATAGGCTAAAAACAAATCAAGCTTAGAGTGTTCGTAAAAAGGATGTTTCTTAGGATTAAAAATATCACTTTGTGCTACATATAAATCAGGAACATAATTAGGATCGTTTTTATACAATTCGTGAGGGAAATCAATAAATTCCTTTATCTTTTGAGGGGAATCTGCTTTTATAATGGATATCATCGCATTCAAATCTAATATATTCAGGCAAAAGTAAAGATTCTATATGAAAAATTATAAAGATATTTCCTTTAACTTTCCTATAATTAAGAGCAATGTAATGCTCATCAAGGCGAATAATAAATAAACAGAATTGATACAAGAGCCACCTTCGCCATTCAAAACTGGCATTAATACGATTGTTACAACAGCTCCCGCATTACCAAATAACATGAGTATTCCGGTTGCAGCGCCCGCTTTTTCAGCACCTGCTAGCTCTTCGCAAAATGCTAAAAATAAGGCATAACCTGGTAAAAAAAAGAATCCCATTAACCCCCCTAAAACGTATAGTGAAATAAGGTTGCTCAATGTGCATAAAGGATATAATACTGCAAGAGCCGACACGCAGCAAAGTATTAAAAAGGGCTTACGCTTTTTATATTTATCTGATAATGTTGGAATGATGAGAGATCCAATGATTCCTCCAATAATTAAACAAGCTCCTACCATGCCTGCATCTTCAGCATTAATGCCGTTCGGCTTCAAAATTGGCTCCATCCATGTAGTGAGGCCATTAAAGAAGCCAAATGCAAAAAACCAAATGATGAAAAGCACTTTTAAATTTTTATTTTTCAATAGTGCTTTTATTTCTTCTTTTGCACTCATCACAATAGCTTCTGCCTTAGAAGATATATTTTCTTTAGCCACCAAAATAAATATGAGCGTTAGCACAACAGAAATTATACCAAAAAATAGCATGGTATGACTGAAACCGATGCTTTCATTTAAAACTGGGGTTAATCCCATCCCTATAGCCATGCCTATAAGCATGCCAGCAGTTCCAATTCCGCTTGCCATAGCAACTTCTTTTTTGTCAAACCAATCAGATACAAGTTTTGAAATACCATTAATAATATAAGGTTGTCCGATTGCGATGCCAGTTTGTCCAATTACCAATAAATAAAAATTTGCGTCGAAAGCTCTGATGCAAGCGAAAAAAGCGCTGATAACGCTTCCTAAAATAATTACATAACGATACCCTTTTTTATCTATCAAAGTGCCAGAATGTATCGATAGCAAAAGATAGAGCAAAGGAAATGAAAGCAAAAGTGAACTTACCATCAATTCACTGACTTGATATTTTGTTTGAATAAATGAAACAAGAGGTGCAAGATTAAGCCACAGCATTTGACTCATTCCAGCAACACCAAAATAAGAGAACAATACCGCCCAGCGCTTTGATTTATTTGATGAAACCATTCAATTTATTTTTAAATTATCGATGCAAACATAGTAAAAACTTTTAATTGACAATTAACTTGATTTGAAGAAGGTTAGCGATTTTATAAAATATATCAAAATTATAATTTTAAATTCTTTTGAATAAATATTCTATGATTAAAAATGCTATGTTGATTGATAGCAGAAAAAGTTCATTAGTCTAAACAAAGACTCTATGTAATTTTTAATATGAAGGATCATAACGGAAGTTTATTTTTCGATTAAATAATAAAGAATTGAAATTTGTTTTGATTTTACCAAATTAGGTGATAGTTCAAAAAAATGCCTTGTTTGATAAGTTAACCAAAGCATTCGTTTTTAAATATCGGAAAGAATAAGGAAATTCAATTTTTTTTATAAAAATACTCCGTTATATTTGTGTTTACAAATTATTTAGAAATGCAAATAAATGACTAAAAATGTTTTATTTCCAATAATAATTTTTAATTTATTTCTATGTAATTTTTTATCAAAAGCGCAGGATCCTCAATTTACGCAATTCTATGCCAATCCCATTTATTTAAATCCCGCATTTTCTGGTACAGCAAGATGTCCTCGCATCTGTATGAATTATCGCAATCAATGGCCAAATATTTCGGGTAGTTATGTAACTTATTCAGCATCTTACGACCAACATGTAGATGCCATTAATGGTGGATTAGGAATAAACGTGATGCAAGACAATCAAGCTCGAGGCACGTTAAATTCAACATCTGTTAACTTAATGTATTCATACCTATTACCAATCAATCGCCTATTAAGTTTAAAATTTGCTATACAAGGTGGCTTTTTTCAAAAATCTTTGGATAAAACCAAATTAAGTTTTGGTGACATGATTGATGCTCGCTGGGGATTCATATGGAACACAAATGAATTAATTCCTCAGACTAATAAACAAGGTTTTGATGCAGGAGCTGGCGTGTTAGGTTATACCAAGAATTATTTTTTTGGTGCTGCTTTACATCATATTACGCAGCCAGATCAAGGTTTATTAGGGCCTTCCAAATTACCTTTGAAAATTACTGCTCATGCAGGCGCGATAATTCCTTTAGAAAAAGGAAATGAGTCTTATATTTCTCCCAATGTATTGTTTATGAAACAACAAAATTTTTCTACCTTAAATTTAGGAGTGTATTTTGTCAAAGGTAGCTTAGTTGGTGGACTTTGGTATCGGAGTTCTGATGCTTTTATTATATTGATTGGATTACAAAATGATTACATCAAAGTTGGTTATAGTTATGATGTCACCGTTTCAAAATTATCCAATAACACCGCTGGTTCTCATGAATTATCTTTGCAAATGCAGTTTAAGTGCAAGCCAAAGATAAAGAAATTTAGAACTGTTAATTGTCCATCTTTTTAAATTATATTTGTAACCTTTTAATATTTATTCGTTATATTTGCACTTATAAAACAATTCATATGAAATATAAATTCATTAAAAATCATCAAGTAGTTGTAATTATTTTAGCTCTTTTATCGGCATCATGTCTTAAAGAAAGATCCCCAGTCACTGGATGGGCTTACAACCAACCAAATAATGGAGGTTTCGAGAAAGTGCCATACGGTGAGCAAGAAACTGGGCCAGGCTTAATCTTAATAGAAGGTGGTTCTTTTTCGATGGGACGCACTGAAACAGATGTTACGTATGAATGGAATAATGTTCCTCGCCGTGTCACTGTTTCTTCTTTTTATATAGATGAAACTGAAGTTAGTAATTTCTCTTATTTAGAGTATTTGTATTGGACTAATCGTGTTTTTGGTCCAACTTTTCCTGATATTTATCAAAAAGCTTTACCAGATACCTTAGTTTGGAGAGAAAAATTGGCATATAACGAACCATATGTTGACTATTACCTCCGTCATCCAGCATATAGAGATTATCCAGTCGTAGGAATTGATTGGTTGCAAGCCAATGAGTTTTGCGCATGGAGAACTGATAGAGTTAATGAGTTTATCTTAATACGTGAAGGTTTATTGGAGCATATTCCAACTCCTTCTGATCAAGATTATTTTAGTACTGAAGCATATTTAGCAGGAAAATGGCAAGGTCAATTATTGCAAAAATTACCATCATACGATGATCAAAACCCAGAAAGAGAAGTAAAGATGGAAGATGGTATTTTTTTACCGAAATACAGATTACCTACAGAGGCTGAATGGGAATATGCTGCATATGGATTAATTGGAAATACAATTGGTGAACGCATCACTGATAGAAGACTTTATCCATGGAACGGACATGGAGTGCGTAACTCAAATGACAAATATTTAGGGCAAATCAATGCTAATTTTATCAGAGGAAATGGTGATATGATGGGAACAGCAGGATTTTTAAATGATAATGCTGATGTAACAGCCCCTGTTTATTCATACTGGCCAAATGATTATGGATTATATAATATGGCTGGTAATGTTTCTGAATGGGTAATGGATGTATATAGAGCTAACACCGCGCAGGATGCGGATGAATTTAGGCCATTCCGTGGTAATGTATTTGTTACTCAAGTTAAAGATAGTACTGATAATACAATTTCCACAAACATTGATGGACCTGTTTTTCAAAAGTTTAGACACAAAGTAAACGTTCCTACCTCTCATGGTGTAAGTGGTGAAACAACTGAAATTATTGATAGTGTTTTAACTACGCTTACCAAAGATGCGCAAGGATATTCTAATGCTCCATCTGATGGAAAATCTGATATACCTGGTCGTGTAAAATGGAGAGAAGTTAGTCCTGCTATTTCCTCTGATAATTTAGATGAACGCAGAAATTATAAAACTACAGATTATATTAGTTACCTTGATGGAGATGTTAACTCTTCTTTGTATTATTCAGAAGGAGAAGACGCTTATAGTGAAAAAGCTGATAAATTAATGTACGAATATGCTAAAACTTCCTTAATTAATGATAAAGCTCGTGTATACAAAGGTGGCAGCTGGAGAGATAGAGCATATTGGTTAAATCCTGGCACTCGTAGATTTTTGGATCAAAGACAATCAACAGCTTATATTGGCTTTAGATGTGCCATGGTTAGAGTTGGTAGTCCAGTTGGTTTAGGAAAATAAATCATCAGAAAAATATTCAAAAGGCCCTTTCGAGAAATTGGAAGGGCTTTTTAATTTGATAAAAAAACAACTTACTCAATATAACAGCACTTAAAAAATTTGATTAAACGATTTATGAAAGCGTTTTTAAAAACCGAAGATTTATATAAATTATATCTCAATTCAAGTCAAAAAATAACAACTGACACACGGAAAATTGAACCTGGATCTATATTTTTTGCATTAAAAGGAAAGAATTTTGATGCTAATAAATTCGCGATTAATGCCATTAATGAAGGTTGTAGTTATGCCATTGTTGATGATGTTAGTTTATTTAATGGTTCAACAATTTTTGTTGTAGAAAATGTTTTGTCTGCTCTTCAAAATTTAGCAAAATTCCATCGGCAACAGTTGAAAATTCCATTTATTGGAATTACTGGAAGTAATGGCAAAACAACTCATAAGGAATTAATTTATGCCGTTTTATCCAAAAAATTCAATGCTTTTGCTACGAATGGAAATTTAAATAACCATATTGGCGTTCCTCTTTCTATATTGCAAATTAATAAAAAACATGAGATTGCAATTATTGAAATGGGTGCAAATCATCAAGGAGAAATAGCATTGTTAAGCTCTATTTGTAACCCAGATTTTGGATTAATCACCAATATTGGCAAAGCACATTTAGAAGGTTTTGGTGGAGAAGAGGGGATAAGAAAAGGCAAAGGCGAATTATATCAACATCTAAAAAGTAAAAACGGAAAAATATTTATCAATGGAAATGATAAAATTTTACTAGAATTATCTGGTGAAGTTGAAAAAATTTATTATGGTGAAAACGAAACATTTGATGTTTACGGACAACTTATTAAAAACAGCGAATTTGTTGAATTTAAATGGGTACAAAAAAGTAAGTCTTTAAAAAACAGACCTTTGATTAAAACTCATTTATTTGGCCATTATAATTTTATAAATGTACTTTGTGCAGCCTGTATTGGAAATTATTTTGAAGTAGAGGATCATTTAATTAATGAGGCTTTGAATGAGTACATTCCTGACATGAATCGTTCGCAGGTAAAAGTGACAAAAAACAATAGCTTGATTTTAGATGCTTACAATGCAAACCCCACCAGCATTTCTTTAGCCATAGAGCATTTTGTAAAACAACCATTTAAAAACAAAACAATCATTTTAGGTGACATGTTTGAACTTGGAATTTATAGTGAAAATGAACATAAAAATATATTGAACAAATTAAAAAAAATAAAAGAGGTAAAACTTATTTTGATAGGGGAAAATTTTCACGCATTGAAAGATCATTATTCTGATTTTTTGTTTTTTAAAAAAATAGAAGATGCAGAAACACACTTGCATAATCACAAAATTTTGAATGGATATATTCTTATTAAAGGCTCTAGAGCTATACATCTGGAGAAATTGGTAGATTTTTTGTAAGAAAAAAATTAAATAAACTTCGTTATTTAACATTTATTATTATAAATTCGCTCATAATAATTTTTAAAAAATAAAATCATGAAAAAAAATACAATTTTTATCGCCTTTACATTTGTTTCTATTATTTCTGTTGGTCAAAAATTCAAACAACCATCAACAGATTTGTCGTTTGAACAAAATAAAAATTTCTTTCAACAAATTTTTAATGAACCCACGAATGTTTCGACTCAGGTTAGTCCTCTAAAATTAAACAAAACATCTTCAACATCTTATAAAAGAATTGCTGGCTCATCTAATATATATGGCTCTTTGGTTACTGAATCAAGGGTGTTACAGTACAATAAGGAACTGAATACTGTGGGGCTTATATACAGAGCATCTAGAACTTTAACAGCAACCATTCCTAATGGTAATTCAGGTTCACTTTTGTATACATGGTCAAGTAATAATGGCGTTTCGTGGGATTCAACGGTTTTGGCTGCGAATGCCACAAAATTAATGCGTTATCCTACCGGTGTTTTTTATAATCCTTCTGCTAATACAGATCCTTTAAATGCATCTATCGTAATTGCTGGGCCTTGGACCAATGGAACAGGATGGCAAGGTAATTACTTTGGTTCTAAACAACTTAGTACCCCTTACTCTACTTCATCTGGCACCGTAACGTATGTTGATAATTTAACTCTATTGCCTAATGAGCGAAAGCAAGATTTTGCGCGTATTTCACCTCAAATTACGAGTGATGGCGTTGCTCATGTTTTAGGTGGATTATACAAAGATGTAGCTGCAACAACTGCCACCGCTCAAGCATTTAGAGGAGCAATGATTAATAAGGGAGTATTTAGTGCAGGTACTTTTACTTGGACTGTGGACTCTTTAAAACCCGATTTTAAAACAGATGCCAATGGCAATAAACTAGGAATATCTTATTATGATCAAGCTTGGAGTGAAAATGGACAAATAGGATATGTCATTTTTTTTGGCGTAGATGCTAATGCCCTTGTTGGAACGTCAATGAACTCATATCAGCCTTATGTATTTAAAACAACGAATGCAGGTACAACTTGGAATAGACATGCTGCATTATTTGATTTTTCTTCTATACAAGTTGTAGCTAAGAGATTATTTGCTGTTCAAAACAATACATTAATTGCGAAGCCTTTCTTCAATCCATTGGGAGAAGGATCATCTGCAACAGTGGATGCCAACGGAAATTTACATTTATTTACTTCTGTGCTTTCAAGTTTTTGGGATGATGTTGCAAGTGCCCCAGGAAATGCTGATAGTACGGAATATTTTTATAAAGTAAATTATAATCAAGTTTGGAACTACTTGTATGATTTTAAAACGACATCAACTGGTTGGGATGCCATTTATATAGATTCATTGCAGTGTGCCGCTACTTCTATTAACTCAAATTGGTCTAATACAACTCCTCCTGCTGGACCTGTAGATTATGATGCCCGTTTACAAATATCAAGAACTGCAGACGGCAATACGATTTTTTATAGTTGGGCAGATAGTGATCCTGCTCTTGTTTCTCCACCTCGTGTGAGTATATTACCAGATATTTTTATGAAGGGTTATGACCTCGTTAGTAATAAAACAACTTGTACGAAAAATATGTCGAGAGCAAAGCTAGGAGTTGAGTTTGTATCTTTTTTCTTCTACACTTCACCAATTGTTGCCAATACAAATGCAACAACATTTCAAATACCAACCATCATTACTAGATCGTTAGATAATAATAAAGCTGAGGAGGAAATTGAACTCGTATATATTGATGATAATACATTTACAACATCAGAGTTTACTGTAGCAGTAAATGCCACTTGTTTGTCAAGTACAGGAGTTGGTATTAACGAGATAATTGGTAATGTTTCTAAAATTAATTTTTATCCTAATCCCACGTCCAATAATGGAACTTTGGAAATAACTTTAAATGATATTTCGAAAATTGATGTATTGGTATTAAATTCAGTTGGCCAAGTATTATTAAAAAAATCTTTGGTAGGCAATTCAGGGAATAATATAATTGACTTAAATATTTCTGATTTAAATGCTGGCTTATATTTTTATCAGGTTAAAACTTCTAATAGTGGAGTTATTACTCATAAATTTGTCGTTCAAAAATAATTATCATGCATATAATGAAAATTAAAGCAGGTGCAATAACCCGCTTTTTTTTTGTAAAAAAATTACTTTTACTTTTTTTAAATTAAAATAATGATACCTTTGCAAACTAATTTTTTACAAATAGTAACTTTAAAATTGCTATAGAAAATCGGGGTGTAGCGTAGCCCGGTATCGCGCCACGTTTGGGACGTGGAGGCCGTCAGTTCGAATCTGGCCACCCCGACAATAAAAATCCTGTATTACCTACAGGATTTTTTTTGCGTTAAATTTTTCCTTTGATTATTTCTTCCACAATAAGTGGGTCTAGTAATGTTGAGGTATCCCCTAAGTTTGTAACATCACCTTCTGCAATTTTCCTTAAAATACGTCTCATTATCTTACCGCTCCTTGTTTTTGGCAAACCGCTTACAATTTGTATCTTATCAGGTTTTGCAATGGCTCCAATAATTTTAGTGACTTCTGCTATAATTTCTTTTTTTAAAGTATCGCTATTTTTTGTGGTTGATGGAATAATAACATAAGCGTAAATTCCTTGACCTTTAATTTCGTGAGGAAATCCAACTACTGCGCTTTCAACCACATCTATGTGCATATTAATTGCGCTTTCAACTTCCGCAGTACCAATCCGATGACCAGAAATATTCATCACATCATCTACACGGCCCGTAATTCTGTAGTATCCATTTTCATCTCGCTTACAACCATCACCTGTGAAATAAACGCCTTTATACGTTGAAAAATACTCTTGTTTGCAGCGATGATGATTCCCATAAATGCTTCGAATGATAGAAGGCCACGGAAATTTTATACATAAGTTTCCTTCTACTTCATTACCGATTAATTCATTTCCGTGTTCATCAACTAAAATTGGTTGGATGCCTGGTAATGGAAGTGTTGCATAGCTTGGCTTTGTTTTGGTAATACCTGCCAATGCAGAAATTAAAATACCTCCAGTTTCTGTTTGCCACCATGTGTCAACCAAAGGACATCTTTCCTTTCCAATATTTTTGTTATACCAATGCCAAGCCTCTTCATTTATAGGCTCTCCAACACTTCCAATCACTTTTAAGCTGTCTAAATTATAAGGTTTAACAAAATCTAATCCACAAGCTTCCAAGGCTCTTATGGCCGTGGGCGCAGTATAAAAATGGCTCACTTTAAATTTATCAATAATTTTCCAAAAACGCCCAGCGTCAGGAAAAGTTGGGATACCTTCAAATATTAAAGAAGTTGCTCCAGCTAGTAATGGTCCATAAGCAATATAGGAATGGCCTGTTATCCAACCTAAATCAGCAGTACACCAAAATAAATCTTTTGAATTTTCAGAAAGATTCATTTGAAAAACATTTTGAAAAGAATAGCAAGTATAAATCATATAACCACCACAGGTATGCACCACGCCTTTTGGTTTACCTGTTGAACCTGACGTATATAAAATAAATAGTGGATCTTCGCTATCCATTTCTTCTGCAATACATGTATTTGAAGCGTTAGGAACAACATCTTGCCAAATAACATCTCTGCCTAATTTGATATGAATTGGAGTATGGGTGTGTTTGTAAATTAATACTTTTTCAACAGATGGACTCGATTCTAAAGCTTCATCAACAACTGCTTTGATTTGAATTTCTTTTGAGCCACGATAAGAACCATCTGTTGTTAAAATAACTTTACAATCACTGTCTTGGATTCGACCAGATAAGGCTGAAGCTGAAAAACCAGCAAATACAACTGAATGTATAGCTCCGATGCGAGCGCATGCGAGCATGGAGAAAATAGTTTCAGGAATCATTGGCATATAAATGCATACACGATCTCCTTTCTTTATTCCAAATGACTTTAGTGTATTTGCAATTTTGCATACTTCGTCATAAAGATTTTGGTAGGTAATAATACGCGATTTATTCAATTCTTCATTTGGTTCCCATATAAATGCTGTTTTATTCGCTTTGCTTAATAAGTGTCTATCTATGCAGTTTTCAGTTATATTTAACTTAGCACCAATAAACCATTTAACGTTTGGTTCTTCAAAATTCCATTCTAATGTTTTTGTCCAATGTTTTTTCCAAACAAATTCATGAGCGATACAATCCCAAAATTTTTGAGGGTTTTCAATTGATTTTTTATACTCCTGATGATATTCTTCTAAGCTTGAGATTTGCATATTGAATTATTATTTAATTTAAATTAAATCATTATTAAAGCTATCTACAAAAATTTCTCATTTAATTTAGAATAAATTTAAATATTTTGAATGACATTTCTATGACACAATTTTACCAATTAATAACGAAATTTATGCGGATGAATTCGCTTAAGATAATTAGTATTACTCACAAGTTGGCGCCCTTAGAACTAATTGGGAAATTGCATTTAGATCAAACACATCAACATGATTATTTAGTTGCAGTAAAATCCACGTTGGCTTTCAAAGAAATGATGTTTTTAAGCACTTGCAATAGGATTGAATTTTTGATTGTTACAGAAAATGAAATTAATGCATCCACATTAAATGATTTGTTTACCTCTATTAATTCTAGACTTAGTAAACTAGAATTGTTATCTTTAATTGAATTAACAAAGATTTACGAGAACGAGGCTGCTTTGTCTCATTTATTTGAAGTGTCTTCATCTTTAGATTCCTTGGTAGTAGGCGAAAGAGAAATTATTACCCAAGTTAGGAAAGCATATGATTTTTCAAATGCTTTAGGTATTACTGGAGATGTGATTCGTTTAGCAATTAAACAAACCATAGAAACAGCTAAACAAGTTTTTACTGAAACAGATATTGCAAAAAATCCAGTATCAATAGTGTCTCTGGCTTATCGTCAATTAAGGCAGCTTGGTATAAAAAACAATGCTCGGATAGTTTTTATAGGAGCGGGAGAAACAAATATAAGCATGGCTCGATATTTGAAAAAACATAAATACGCGAATTTTACTGTATTTAATAGAAGCATTGAGAATGCGAATATATTGGCAGAACAGCTCAATGGTAGAGCTTATGAGTTATCTGAATTAAAAAATCATCATTTAGGATTTGATGTTTTAATTAGTTGCACTTCATCGCAGTCTTCTATTGTCACTTCTGAGATTTATAAATCCTTGCTACAAAATGAAACTTCAAAAAAAGTAATTATTGATTTAGCTATTCCATCTGATATTGAAAAAAATGTTTTAATTGAAAATGAGATTCATTACATTGATATAGAATCTCTAAAAAAACAAGCAGAAGAAAATTTATTGAAACGTGAAGATGAAATCGAAGCCTGTAAACGTATTATTTATAATAAAGTAGAAGAGTTTAAATTATTATTTCAAGAACGAAAAATAGAGTTGGCATTTGGAGAAATTCCAAAACAAATAAAGCAAATAAAAGAAATGGCAGTTAAAGAAATTTTTGCCAAAGAAGTTAGTTCGCTTGATGAAAAAGGAAAAGAAGTTTTAGACAAACTTTTAAATTATATGGAAAAAAAATATAATGCTTTGGCTATTAAAACAGCGAAACGCATTATACTAGAGGACGAAGTATAAATTTAGTTTAATAATAATTTGCTCCTTCACTCTTTCGAATAAAAATCATTTGCTACATTTTCTAAAATTAAACTCAAAAGTAAAATGAAATATAAAATTTTAATTTTTATTATACCTTCTTTCTTTAACATTACGAAAGCCCAACAAAAAGACACAATCTTGCTAATGAATGGTCAAATAGTTGTGGAAAAAGTAATTGATACATTAATAGGTGCCGTAACTGTTTTTGATTCAAAAAAACCCTCTGAAAAATTACATTATGAATATGATCAAATTTATTGTGTAAAATATGCCACAGGAGTAAATACTTATTATTACACACAAGATTCTTTGCTTGGTAATTATTTTTCAAGAGAAGAAATGGCCTACTACATGTATGGAGAAAGGGATGCGAGGAAAGGATTTAAAGCACGCGGTTCTTTGATTGGTGCAGGCACTTTTGGGGCCTTGTCAGGAGGATTAGGTTTGTTTTTTGCGCCAGTTTTTCCTTATGCTTACATGGCATTGAGTGGAATTACAAAAGTGAGAATAAGACACGAAACCATCAGTAATCCAAATTATATTGATCAAGACGCTTATATTTTGGGATATGAAAGAGTATCAAGAAGCAAGCGGCGAATACAAGCTTTAATAGGCGGATCAATAGGACTTGCGCTGGGGTATGGATTATATTTTAGTGTTTTAAAAAACAATTTACCTTCCACAATAAATATTAGGTTTAAGTAGAGTCTGCTCAAAAACTAAAAATGCATGTAAAATCAACACTTTTGAGACATTTTTCACATTTTATCTGCAAGTATAAAATGATATAATCTCAATAAAATAGTTTAAAAAGAGTGCGTTTGTTTTTTTGCCTTTATCATA